>CAJOMG010000001.1 GCA_905235595.1 uncultured Desulfovibrio sp.
CCTGCAAGCCGGAACAGCGAGCCCGCTACCGTGCTCGGCTTTCCGGTCCCCTGCTGGACCGCATTGACGTTCATGTGGAAGTGCCTGCCGTGGCCTATGCCGATTTTAGCGCCGGGGGCGAGGGGGCATCTTCTGCAGCCATGCGTGAGCGGGTGCTTGCCGCCCGTGCCGTGCAGCGTCGCCGCTTCGGCCCTGACGGACCGCGCTGCAATGCAGAACTCTCAGGTGCGCTTCTGGAGCGGCATTGCGCCCTTGACACCCAGGGGCATGCCCTCATGGAGGCAGCCGTTTCACGCCTGTCGCTTTCTGCACGGGCCTGTGCCCGTGTATTGCGGATGGCCCGCACCATTGCAGATATGGAGGAATCTTCTGCCATCACAATGCAGCATCTGGCCGAGGCTGTGGCTCTGCGCGTGCTGGACAGGGGCCAGGTGTAGAAAACCGCCGTTACCCGGCCTTGCGCTGGGCACGTCGCGCGGCGTGCCTTGGTGCAGGCGTGCGTTTCTGTGCACGAGCAGCAGCCTTTTTTTTGCTTTCCCTTTTATGCTTGAGCTGTGCCTCAAGTCGGTGATGTTTGCCTTTATGGGCACGGCCGGCCTTGTGCCGGCCCGTGGGAGCAGCGTAGCCTGCATACAGGGTGCGGGCTTCCCGGGCCGTCAGGTGGATATCAGGGTGGTAGTTTTCGCGCGGCAGCTGGTGCAGCGCAGCGGCCACGGTGGGGGCCGCTCCCCCGAACACCAGGAAGCCGGCGTCAAGCAGGCGAAAAGCCTCAATGCTACGCGTTTCTGAATCGGGTGCGCCCAAAATGACCGCCAGCAGCCGCCTGTTTTCTCTGCCCGCAGTGAAAATGAGATTGTAGCCGGAAGCGCGTACCCAGCCTGTTTTGAGGCCGTCAGCGCCGGGATATTGCCCCAGTAGGGGATTTTTGTTCCAGGTCAAACGCCCGCGGTGTTGCAGCACATGGGTATTGTGGTAGCGCAAGGCATTGGGATACGCGCGCAAGTATGCTCTGGCCAGGGTGAGCATATCCCGTGCGGTAGTGTACTGCCCGTCTGCCGGAAGACCGTGGGGATTGAGAAAGAAGGTGCCGCGCATGCCCAGTATGCGCGCCTTGGCATTCATCATATTCACAAAGGCTGGCACAGACCCGCCCACAAGTTCAGCCACGACTACACTGGCGTCATTTCCTGATGAGACGGCCATGCCCGTAAGCAGCTGCTCCAGGCTTACCCGTTCCCGGGCGCGCAGGCCCATGCGTGAACCTCCGGTCGTGGCCGCGTTATGGCTTACGGGAATCGTCGTTTGCGGGGAAAGCAGGCCGGTACGCACCTGATCCATGGCCAGAAACATGGACATAACCTTGGTCAGCGATGCCGGGGGTATGCGCTGATCGGCATTTTGCTCGAAGAGCACCTGATCGTGATCAAGGTCAAAAAGAATGGCGGAGCAGACATCAAGTGCGCTGTCGGGCGGCACGTCAGGTGGCGTAAGGGGGATGGCGCGTCCGACGCCGGGCAAGAGCGTACCAAGGCAACAGAGAAGGCACAGAAGAAATGTGGCACAAATAGGGGGAAGATGACAACGGCTGCTGCTCATGCACTGTCCTTCACAAGAGGCAAATTTTTCTAGAAAATATCTAACATAATGGCCGCCTCATTCTATAGGTGAAATAGGTGAACATGGCAAGTGCGGGAAGGCGAATAATCGTTGGTTCCTATGTCATGCGGAAATCCACGCGAATCTTGAACAAGCGCGTGGCGGGAAGGTTGAGTATGGGGATGCCCGTATCGGCCGTGATCGCGTCCAGGGTGTGGCAGGCATCCTCCCGCGAGGGGCTGATAAGCGTAAACCAGATATTGTAGGCATGTTCGCGCAGATAATTGTGGGTCACACCGGGGCAGGCATTGACCCGTTGCACAAACATATCCAGCTTGTTCTGCGGCACCTTGGCGGCGCAGAGGGTGGAAACAAAACCAAGCTTGGCTGACTGGAAATTGGCACCCAGGCGGCGTATGATCTTGCGCTTTTTAAGGGCGCGCACGCGTTCCAGCACCTCTTCTTCGGCAATGCCCAGCTGGCGGCCCAGCACGGCATAAGGCCGTGGCTCAAGAGGAAAGGCTGTCTGGATGATGTCCAGCAGCATTCTGTCCACATTGTCCAGCTGGATTGTTGCGTTGCTGGCCTGCGTTGCTGTCATGCCTTTCCTTCCGTAGTGCCGCACAATTTGGTGGGAATATAGGAGCACAGCGGCTCTTCGGCCATGTGGTCGCCGTGCATGCTGTAGGCGCGGGCCCGGCAGCCGCCGCAGACCTTGTGGTACTCGCACACGCCGCATTTGCCCTTGTAGCAGGATTGGTTGCGGAATTGCCTGAAGTAGGTATTTTCGCGCCATATCCGGGGAAAAGGCGTTTCACGCACATTGCCGCAGGGCAGTTCCAGATAGCCACATGGCTGCACCTGGCCCACATGACTGATAAAGCAGAATCCCGTGCCCCCCAGGCAGCCGCGCGTGAACGCATCCATGCCGAAGAATTCCGGTGTGACCGCAAGCCCTTCTTCACGGGCACGCTGGCGCATAATGCGGTAATAATGGGGGGCGCAGGTAGCCTTGAGGTGCATGTCAGTGCCTTTGCGAAAATCGTACAGCCAGTGCAGCACCTTTTCATATTCTGCGGCAGTGATCACCTGGTCGGCCAGCCCTGCGGCACGACCCATGGGCACCAGCAGAAAGATATGCCAGGCCGCAGCGCCCAATTGCTTACAGAGATTGAAGATTTGTGGAAAACTGGCAAGATTGTTACGTGTAACCGTGGTATTGATCTGGAAGGGCACGCCAGCCTCTTTCAGAAAGCCAATGCCCCGCAGCGATGCGTTAAAGGCACCGGGCACGCCCCTAAAGCTGTCATGGCTTGCTGCGTCTGGCCCGTCAATGGAAATGGAACAGCGGTTGACTCCGGCTTTGCGTATTTTATGCGCCGTCTCGGGAGTGATCAGGGTGCCGTTGGGTGCAAAGGCACAGACAAGCCCCTTGGCATGCGTATAAGCCACGAGGTCGTACACGTCGGGCCGCATCATGGGGTCGCCGCCCGTAAAGATGATGATGGGCCTGCCCACTTGTGGAAAGGTGTCAATGAGGCCCTTGGCCTCCTGTGTGGACAATTCGCCGGGGAAGGGGGCGGCATGGGCCTCGGCCCGGCAGTGTTTGCAGGCCAGATTGCAGGAACGCGTCACCTCCCAAGCGATGAGCCGGCACACCGGGCTGCCGTCTTCCAGGGTGCGCGGGGGCGCAGTGATGCCGGCGGGATGCCCTACGCCGTGCCCGTGCATCAGCGCACCAGCCCGTCGCGCAGGAGAGTTTCCGTAAAGTAGGTTATGATCATATCGGCACCAGCCCGCTTGAGGCCCAGCAGGCTCTCCAGCATGACGGCGCGTTCGTCCACCCAGCCGTTGAGCCCGGCTGCCCGTATCATGGCATATTCGCCGCTGACCTGATATGCACACAGGGGGACGTTTACATGCTCCCGCACAGTACGCAGAATATCGCTGTATGGGCCTGCTGGCTTGACAATGAGGGCGTCCGCACCTTCCTGGAGGTCGGCCAGGGCTTCCAAAAGAGCCTCGCGGGCATTGCCAGGATCCATCTGGTAACTCTTGCGATCACCGCTGGCCGGGGCGCTTTCTGCCGCGTCGCGGAAGGGACCATAAAAGGCTGAGGCATACTTGACCGCGTAGGATAGTATGGGCGTGTCTTTCAGCCCTGCAGCGTCCAGAGCTTCACGTATGGCGGCCACACGGCCGTCCATCATGTCTGAGGGGGCCACCATATCTGCACCGGCCTGCGCTTGGCTGACGGCAGTCTTTGCCAGCAGGGGCAAGGTCTCGTCGTTGAGCACACGGCCTTCCGATGTAAGTATGCCACAGTGCCCGTGACTCATGTATTCACACAGGCAGACATCGGTGATGACCTGCAGCTCGGGCCAGCGGCGCTTCAGCCGTCGCACGGCCTTCTGCACAATGCCATCCTCGGCCCAGGCTCCCGAAGCCTGCTCGTCCTTGGCCGCAGGAATGCCAAAAAGAATGCAGGAGGCAAGGCCCATGTCCACGGCGGCGGCCACCTGTTCGGTAAGCGCATCCAGGCCGAGCTGGTACTGGCCTGGCATGGAGGGTATTTCCTTGCGCAAAGCAGGTTCCCCCGCCACTACAAAATAGGGCATGATGAGATTTTCGCGTAACAGGGGCGCGGTCTCCCGCACCATGGAGCGAATGTATGGTGTGGCGCGCAGGCGGCGACCACGATGAAATCCTTGCATGCTTTTTCTCCCTGCGCAGGTTCCGTAAGGCGGGAATCTGCGCCACAATTATTACAGGCCTATTTCCGCATCCGTCAGATAGCAGGCCGGATCCTGCGCCCACGCATCGCCATAAAAGGCCTCTGCACGGGCGCGGAAGTTGCCGCCACAGATGTTGAGGAAGCGGCATCGGGCGCAGCGCCCTCCCACATACTGTTTTTTGTCCTTGAGTTTGTGCAGGAGTTCAATGGAGGGATCGTCCCATATTTGGGAAAAAGGCCGTTCAAGCACATTGCCAAACACATGCTGTCGCCAGAACTGGTCGGCATGCACCTTGCCATCCCAGGAAATGCAGCCAATGCCGCGACCGGAATTGTTGCCTTCGTTGTACTGCAGAAGGGCAAAGACCTCCTCGGCGCGTTTGGGGTCCTCCCGTTTGAGGCGCATCCAAACGTAGGGGCCGTCAGCGTGGTTGTCCACAGTCAGGATTTCCTTGGGATGCCCCGCTTCAAACAGGGCACGCGTTTCGTCCATGATCAGATCCAGTACCTGCCGTGTTTCCTGATGGTTCAGGTCTTCCTTTATCAGTTCCGACCCGCGGCCGGAATATACCAGATGATAAAAACAGGCGCGAGGAACGCAGAGGTCTTTCAGCAGGCGGAAGATGCCGGGGATTTCGGCCACATTGCGCTTGTTGATAGTAAAGCGCAGCCCCACTTTGAGCCCCTCGGCCTGGCAGTTGGCAATGCCTTCCAGCGCTTTTTTGAAGGCCCCCGGCACGGCGCGGAATTTGTCATGCACGGCCTCCATGCCATCGAGGGAAATGCCCACATAGGAAAGGCCAACGGCCTTGAGTTCACGCGCCTTTTCCTTGGTGATGAGCGTCCCGTTGGTGGAGATGACCGCACGCATGCCTCTGGCCGTGGCGTGGCTGGCCAATTCCACAAGATCTGTGCGGGCCAGCGGTTCCCCGCCGGAAAAGAGCATGACAGGCGCGCCGTAAGCTGCCAGGTCGTCAATCATGGCCTTGGCCTGTTCTGTGCTGATAGCATCCACCCCGTGCACAGCCACGGCATGGGCGTAACAGTGCACACAGCGCAGGTTGCAGCGTTGTGTCATGTTCCAAACGATAACGGGTTTTTTGTCGCGAGAAAACTGGAGCAGATGGGAAGGCAGTTTGCTGGACTCTCTGCCGTAACGCAGGGCGTCCGAAGGCTCCACCTGACCGCAATACAGTTTGGAAATGCCTATCATTTATACGTTCCTCGCTCGCGATCATGCGTGACCGGCAAAGCCGGCACACGCGCTCGCTCGTCACTACATGCGCCATACATCATGGCGCGCCTCCGGCAGGATAATGAGTACGTTCCTCGCTCGCGATTATGCGTGACCGGCAAAGCCGGCACACGCGCTCGCTCGTCACTACATGCGCCATACATGGCGCGCCTCCGGCAGGATAATGAGTACGTTCCTCGCTCGCGATCATGCGTGACCGGCAAAGCCGGCACACGCGCTCGCTCGGTAGGAAGAACAGATGCCCGAGGCAGAATTATTCTTCCAGGCACTGCCTGAGAACGGTAAAAGCCGCTTCAATTCCCTCGGGTTTGGTGCCGCCTGCCTGGGCCAGATCCGGCCTGCCACCGCCTGAACCACCGCAGGGCACTGCCACCGTCTTGATCAGCGCCGGTGCCGTGAACCTGTTGTGCAAGTCCTTGGAAACATAGAGCAGCAGGCCCACCTTGTCTCCTTCTGCGGTGGCAAGGCATGCCACGGCATTGCTGTCCAGGCGGGATCGCACATCATCCATGACTTCACGCAGGGCCTTGATGGGTACAGCTGGGAGCTGTGCTGTCAAAAGACGCACACCCTTCACATCTTCGGCGCGGCCAGCCAGTTCCGCCCCGGTGGCAGGTGCGGCAGAGGCTTTTTCTGCCGCCTTGCGCAGTTTTTTCACTTCCCCCTGCAGGGCGGCCACGCGGTCAGCCAGCTGGGCAGGCTTTGTTTTGAGTGCTGCGGCCAGGCCCTGCAAGGCCATCCGCTGTTCCACGGTATGGGTATAGGCATTCCATCCGGTGACGGCCTCAATGCGCCGCGTGCCCGCAGCCACGCCGCTTTCGCCAAGAATCAGAAAACTACCTGCCTGCCCTGTGCGAGACAAATGCGTGCCCCCGCACAGTTCCACGGATTCAGGTTTGTCCTCTTCCGTACCGGAAACTGTGATCACACGCACCATGTCGCCGTATTTTTCGCCAAACAGTGCCATGGCGCCAGAGGCCTTGGCTTCGTTTATGGGCATTTCCTGTGTGCTTACGGTCAGGTCGGCAAGGATGGCACGGTTGACATCGGCTTCCACGGCGGCCAATTCTTCGGGTGTCATGGCTGCAATGTGTGAAAAATCGAAGCGCAGGTGCTGCGCATCCACCAGAGAACCGGCCTGATGCACATGCGTGCCCAGTACCCGGCGCAGTGCCGCGTGCAACAGGTGCGTGCAGGTGTGGTTGCGGGCCGTGGCCAGACGGGCGCTGCTATCCACACTCAGGGTGACAGTGCTGCCTTTGTGCAGCTCGCCCCGGGTTACTTCCACCGCATGCACAAAAAGATCGGGCGTGGGCTTGTGTGTGGTCAGTACCCTGGCCTCACCGGAGGAGGATGTCAGGGTGCCCACATCGCCCGTCTGACCACCGCTTTCACCGTAAAAAGGCGTGGCAGCTGTAACCAGCCAGCCCCGTGTGCCTTCGCCAAGATCTTCGACCATTGTGCCTTCGATATTCAGCAGGGCAGTAATGCTGCTCTGCTCCACCAGTCGCTCATAGCCAACAAAGGCAGTGTGCAGTCCGGAGTTGGCTAGTGCTGCAAAGGGGGTGGCACCTTCCCCGGTCTGCCCCAGCAGACCACTTTTTTTCTGGCATTCACGGGCGCGGCGGCGCTGCTCGGCCATGTGGCGTTCAAAGCCTGCAGCGTCAGCAGCAAAGCCGCGCTTTTCCGCCACATCGGTGACGATATCCAGTGGAAAGCCGTAGGTGTCATAGAGCTTAAAGCAGAAATCCCCGGGAATGGTCGTTGCTCCGGCTGCCTTGAGAGAGGCCAGTTCTTCTTCCAGCAGGTCCAGTCCCTTCTGCAGTGTGAGGGAAAAGCGCTGTTCTTCCTCGTGTACGGCACGGTCAATGAAGTCCACATGCTCTGTCAGCTCGGGATAGGCGTCGCCCATGACCTCCGTGACCTTGCGGGCCACTTTGTGCAAGAAAGGCTCGTGTATGCCCATGAGCGTGGCAAAGCGCAGGGCACGGCGGATAAGGCGGCGCAGCACATAGCCGCGGCTCTCATTGGAGGGCAGTACCCCGCCTGCAATAAGAAATGCTGCAGCACGGGCATGGTCGGCAATCACGCGTAGAGCGGTGTCCACATCATTGGTGTCGGGGGCGCTGTAGCTGTAAGTCACCTTTGCCAGGGATGCGGCATACTGGATGATTTCCTGAAAGAGGTCACAGTCAAAGTTGGAGCGTTTGCCCTGGGCTACGGCGGCCATACGCTCCAGGCCCATGCCTGTGTCAATATTGGGTCGGGCAAGAGGAGTGCGACTGCCATCTGCAGCCTGGTCAAACTGGGTGAACACCAGGTTCCAGATTTCGAGAAAGCGGTCGCAATCGCACTGGCCTATGCCACATTCAGGCCCGCAGGCCATGTCTTCGCCCTGGTCAATATAAATTTCGGAACAGGGACCGCAGGGGCCGGTATCCCCCATGGTCCAGAAATTGTCCTTTTCGCCCATACGCACAATGCGTTCCGGTGGCAGCCCTGCCACTTCGGCCCAGATGGCGGCAGCTTCGTCATCTTCACGGAAGACGGTGACCCAGAGCTTGTCCTTGGGCAGTGCCAGTTCCTCCGTTACAAATTGCCATGCCCAGGTAATGGCCTCACGCTTGAAATAGTCGCCAAAGGAAAAATTGCCCAGCATTTCAAAAAACGTGTGGTGACGGGCCGTACGCCCCACATTTTCCAGATCGTTGTGCTTGCCTGAAACGCGCAGACACTTCTGGCAGGTGGTGGCGCGGTTGTAGCCGCGCTTCTCCTCACCGAGAAAACAGTTCTTGAATTGCACCATACCCGCATTGGCGAACAGCAGCGTGGGATCGTTGGGCGGGATGATGGGCCCGGATTCCACTATTTCGTGCTGGTGACGCTGAAAAAATTCAAGGTATCGGCGGCGAATTTCTTTGGCTGTGAGCATGTGCAGGCTCCATGGTAGTAGCGGCACTGGCCGAGCCGTTGTACGGCGGCCCGGCGATGGCGTTCAGAGGCTGTTATTGGAAATCAGAGTCTGTTCCCTCATTCAGCTCGTCTGCAGAAGGGACAAACTCCTGTGGATGCAAACCCAGATATTCTTTGACCTTGGCTTCTATCTTGTTGCGCAATGCGTCATCTTCGTCCAGCAGGGCGCGTACCTTTTCACGTCCCTGGCCCAGCTTTTCACTGCCAAAGGCAAACCAAGAGCCGCTCTGTTCAATAATGTTGGCTTCAATGCCGATGTCAATAAGCTCTCCCGAACGGGAGATGCCCTGGCCGAAGAGAATGTCAAAGGTGGCGGTGCGGAAAGGCGGGGCCACCTTGTTTTTGACAATTTTGACCCGCGTGCGTGAACCGTAGGATTCCTCCTTGTCCTTGAGAGTCTGGATACGGCGAATGTCCATACGCACGGAGGAGTAGAATTTGAGCGCGTTGCCGCCGGTGGTCGTTTCAGGACTGCCGTAGCCTGTCACGCCTATTTTCATGCGTATCTGGTTGATGAAAATGACAGAAGTGCGTGATTTATGGATGGTGCCCGTGAGGCGGCGCATGGCGTGGGACATGAGGCGGGCATGGCCGCCAACCTGTGTCTCGCCCATGTCGCCTTCCAGCTCGGCCTGCGGAATGAGCGCGGCCACGGAATCAATAACCACAAGATCCACGGCACCGGAGCGTACCAGCATATCGGCGATATCCAGGGCTTGTTCGCCATAGTCTGGTTGCGAGATGAGCAGATCGTCGGTATTCACTCCAAGGCGTTTGGCGTACGTAACGTCCAGAGCGTGCTCGGCATCCACAAAGGCACAGGTGCCCCCCAACTTCTGGCATTCTGCAATGATGTGCAGGGTCAGTGTCGTTTTGCCTGAAGATTCTGGGCCAAATATTTCCGTGATGCGGCCACGCGGTATGCCGCCGACGCCCAGGGCCAGGTCAATGCCGATGGAGCCCGTGGGGATGACGGAAATATTCACATGGGCGTCGTCAGAAAGCTTCATGACAGCACCCTTGCCGTATTTGCGTTCAATGGTGGCCAATGCCGTGCCCAGGGCTTCGGCACGGGCTTCTTCAGGGCTCAGGGCCAGTTTTTTTGCCATAATGCCTATCTCCAATAAAAATCTTGAGTCTACCAGTATAACAGAGCCGACAAGACAACGCAAATGGTAGGGAGGCCATGCAGTGCCTTGCATCGTGGCCCTGCCTGTCGTACAAGCGCGAGATGATAGTGACACCACAGATTATTGTCCTGTTTTCAGGGGGACTAGACAGCCTGCTCGCAGCGCAGCTGCTCCAACGACAGGGTCTCTCCGTGCGTTGCCTGCATTTTGTTTCTCCATTTTTTGGCAGCCCAGATGCAGTGGCGCACTGGCGTGCATTGTACGGGCTCGATATCGTGAGCATGGATATAGGCAAACAGTTTGCCACACTGCTCACCAGAGGACCCGAACATGGTTTTGGCAAGGTACTCAATCCCTGTGTTGACTGCAAAATTCTGCAGTTGCGCATGGCCCGTCAGTATATGGAGGCTGTGGGTGCCCAGGCCGTGGCTACGGGAGAGGTGCTGGGGCAGAGGCCCATGTCGCAGCGGCGTGACTCACTGAACCTTATTATGCGCGAGGCGGGTGTGGCCGATATTCTGCTGCGCCCCCTGTGCGCCCTCAAACTCGCGCCCACTCCGGTGGAGGTTTGTGGTTTGGTGGACCGCTCACGTCTTCTGGGTATCTGGGGGCGTGGTCGCAGGGAGCAGCTCGCCCTGGCGCAAGAGTATGGCCTTGCAGAAATTCCCACACCTGCAGGGGGTTGTCGCCTGACTGAGCGGGAAAATGCCCGTCGTTACTGGATGGTACTGACCCGCGTGTCACACCCCTCAAATGCAGACTTCGCTCTGGCCAATCTGGGTCGTCAGTGCTGGCATGAGACTGAGAACGCGCATTATTGGTTGAGCGTGGGGCGCAACAGCGAGGATAATAATAATCTGGCCGCTGCTGTGCGTCCCGGCGACGTGACATTGGAACTGCGGGATATACCGGGCCCCCTTGCACTGGCACGCCATGGGGCGACCTGGCCTGAGGATGTACTGTCGTCGGCCGCAGCGCACGCAGTTTCGTATGCCCCGAAGGCCGTGGCGACGGGGGCTCCTGTTGCCGTGCGTGTTCGCTGTCAAGAAACTTTGCGTGAGGTCTGTGTGCTACCGCAGCGGTGCGGACAAGCGTGGGGAGAACCTGCCTGGGATGCCATCAAGCTCCTGCTGCGCGCAGAAGCCCGGGAACGTCAGGCCGCACAGGATGTCGCCCGCCATGGAAGCGGAGCAGGGCACTGAATGTGTGGGATTATGCTGGACGGCTGTGAATATTGAGAAAGCTTGTGACCAGTATTCAGGGTTTGTGCGGGCTTTTCCCCAGGAGCACTGGACGCCACGGGCCTAAGCCGATATATGACTGCGCAGAGTTATTTACCGTGTTAAACGCAAGCGAGCAGACGCCATGAGCCATATCATCCATGATTCGGGGCATACCCACACTCTGACCCTACATGAACCGGAAAAACCGCAGCTGTATCGTGAGCTTTTTCCCTATACCAGCATTTGCCGTACATCTTTTGATGAGGTGCTGCTTGCACCGCGCCCTGCAGAACAAATGCGTATCACCGACACGACCTTTCGCGATGGCCAGCAAGCCCGTCCCCCCTATACTGTGAAACAGGTGGCCAGGATATTCGACTTTATGCATCGCCTGGGTGGAAAAACAGGGCTGATTTCTGCCTCGGAATTTTTTTTGTATTCTGCCCGTGACCGTAAATGCATAGACGTGTGCCGCGCCCGTGGTTACCGCTTCCCGCGTGTCACTGCCTGGATACGCGCTAATGAGGACGACCTCAAGCTGGCCCGTGACATGGAATTTGATGAGACAGGCATGCTTACCAGTGTCTCTGACTATCATATCTTCCTCAAGCTGGGCAAAACCCGCAAGGAAGCCATGGATATGTATACACGTCTGGCCGAAAAGGCCCTGGAATGGGGAATTATCCCGCGATGCCACTTTGAAGATGTGACCCGCGCCGACATCTATGGTTTCTGCCTGCCTCTGGCACAACGTCTTATGGAACTTTCCCGTCAGAGCGGCATGCCAGTGAAAATTCGTCTCTGTGACACCATGGGCTATGGCGTGCCATACCCTGGTGCGGCCTTGCCGCGTTCTGTACAGCGTATCGTGCGAGCCTTTACAGACGAAGCGGGCGTGCCAGGTGCATGGCTGGAATGGCACGGGCACAATGACTTCCACAAGGTGCTGGTTAATGGCGTCACTGCCTGGCTTTACGGGTGCGGTGCGGTTAACGCCACCATGTTTGGCTTTGGTGAACGCACGGGAAATACTCCGCTAGAGGCGTTGTTGGTGGAATATATTTCGCTCACAGGTGATGATGCTGCGGCAGACACGACCATTTTGAGCGAAGTGGCAGATTTCTTTGAGAAAGAGCTGCACTACAAGATTCCCTACAATTATCCTTTTGTGGGACGTGATTTTAACGCAACAAGTGCGGGTGTGCATGCTGATGGTCTGGCTAAAAATGAGGAAATCTATAATATTTTTGATACCACGCATCTGCTTGGCCGCCCTGTGCCCATCATTATCACTGACAAGACAGGGCGTGCCGGGGTGGCTTACTGGATTAACGCAAACCTGCATTTACCGGAAGATCGGTGCGTTTCCAAGAAACACCCTGCGGTTGGCCAGATTTATGACGCCATTATGGCCGTGTATGAGGAAACGGGTCGCACCACCAGCTTTTCCCACGAAGAGATGGAAGCTCTTGTGCAGCGTTTCATGCCCGAGCTCTTTGCCTCAGATTACGACCGCATGAAACAGCTGGCAGGTGAGCTCTCGGCCAACATTCTTGTACGTCTTTCACGTAGCAAGGATTTACTGGACTTCAGCAAGCAGGCATGTGCTCGCCTTGATGCCTTCACACGAGAATATCCCTTCATTCAATACTGCTATCTTACAGATACGAAGGGCAGCCTGCGCTGCTCCACCATCACCGATCCGGCCTATAAGGAAAAGTACGAAGCCTTGCCCATCGGGTATGATTTTTCCACGCGCGAGTGGTTTACCATGCCCATGAAAACGGGTGATCTACACATCATGGATGTGTACCAGTCGCATTTTACGGGCAAGCTGGTCATCACCGTTTCCTGTGCCGTCACAGATGAGAATGATAACATTGTGGGGGTACTCGGCGTGGACATTCAGCTGGAACAGCTGCTCAAGCGCGCCCGTGCCCTGCAACAGGAAGCGGCTACAGATGAGGACAGTGAGTAATGTTTGAGGCAAAGCGGTTTGCAACCGTACCGCAACAGCATAATAGGGGTATAGAGCATGGGCTTTAAAATTTTCTGGATTGAAGGCGATGGCATCGGGCCAGAAATCTGGCAGGCAGCCCGGCCCGTCATCAATGCTGCTCTGGCTGCAGAAACCTCGAGTGTAACTCTTGAGTGGCAGGAGCTCCTTGCAGGAGAAAAAGCCGTCAGAGAAGTTGGTTCTCCCATGCCGGAAGCAACGCTCAAAGCCCTGCGCACTGCCGATCTGGCCATGAAGGGTCCGTTAGGCACACCCGTGGGGACAGGGATGCGCAGCCTCAATGTGGCTTTGCGCCAGGGGTTGGATCTTTACGCCTGTATTCGTCCTGTGCAGCATTTTCAAGGACTGGAAACGCCGGTCAAACATCCAGAGCGTGTAAATATGGTCATTTTTCGTGAGAATACGGAAGATGTCTATGCCGGTGTGGAATTTGCCGCGCTGACACCAGAGGCCCGCAAGCTGGCCTCTTTTCTGCGGGAAGAATTGGGCGTGACCAAGGTGGGAGATGCCTGCGCCATTGGTATCAAACCCATGACAGAGGCAGGCTCCAAACGCCTTGTGCGACGCGCCCTGCGCTTTGCGCTGGATAGCAAACTGCCCAGCCTTACCCTGGTACACAAGGGTAATATTATGAAATTTACCGAAGGGGCGTTTCGTCAGTGGGGCTACGATGTGGCCGCACAGGAGTTTGGTGACGAAACCTGTACGGAAAAGGATATACTTCCCGGTCGACTCGTCATCAAGGACCGTATTGCCGACGCTATGTTTCAGGAGGCCCTGTTGCGGCCGGAGCAATACCATGTGCTTGCCACGCCCAACCTGAACGGAGATTATATTTCCGACGCGCTGGCCGCGCAGGTGGGCGGCCTGGGCCTTGCTCCAGGGGTGAACATGTCAGATACACTGGCCTTTTATGAGGCAACCCACGGCACAGCTCCCACTATTGCTGGACAGGATAAGGCCAACCCTGGCAGTGTCATCCTTTGTGGCGCACTCATGCTGGAGCACATTGGCCAGCGAGGAGCAGCTTCACGCATCCGTCAGGCGGTGAGTAAAGCCATCGCGGCCAAGGCTGTCACCGCTGACCTTGCACCCAACGTCACAGGCGCCCGAGTAGTGGGATGTCAGGAGTTCGGCGAAATTATCGGCTCGTATCTGTAACTCGGCTTCCTGTCCAGGAGAACAGCGTGGTTTCTCTGGAAAACCTGATGCTTTATGTGCCCATGGCACTGCTCTTTGTTATGTTGCCTGGGCCGGATTTTGCTTTGATCGCAAAAATTTCCTTGCTGGAGGGTCGGCCGCAGGGGCAGGCTGCTGCCTGTGGTGTTGCCTTAGGCATATGTGTGCATACTGCAGCTGCCATGCTGGGCATTTCGGCTATTATTGTGCACTCCGTATTTTTGTTCAATGTATTGAAATATGTCGGCGCAGCCTACCTTGTCTGGCTGGGCATTAAGGCATTGCGGTATGCCGATGCCACCGGTGTGGCAGTAACCCGTACGGCAGTGGCAGTACCCGGGGTACAAAAGAGGCAAATCAGTCGGCTGAGTTTTCCCCAATGGCGGCGTTGTTTTGTACAAGGTTTTTTGACCAATGTGTTGAATCCAAAGGCTGTCATTCTGTTTTTGACATTTCTGCCACAATTTACGAATCCGATGTTGCCACTGGGGTCGCAATTTTTGCTATTGGGTGGCATCATGGCTTCGTTATGTTTTATATGGTACATGCTGCTGGCCTATATGTTGGGGCGTGTGCACTGCATGTTTGAAAGTTATAGGTTCCAAATCTGGCTACAAAGATGTGCCGGTGCCATTTTTATTGTTTTTGGTCTAAAATTGGTTACGACCCATGCCCACTGACCTGCATGACCATTGTGTGATCTCTATTCCGAGAGGTGCCCTGCATGATTGAGCTTATTGATAATGTCGTTGTCATCGACGGCGACAGCATTAAAACGGTTGAGGAAGCCCGTGCCAAGGGCATGGATGTGGAGGCGGCACGCAAGAATACTCTTGCAGCGCGGATTTTGGCCGAGCACAATACGGCTGCACGGGAAGAAGCTACACTCCGTATCCGTTTTGATGCGCTGGCCTCACATGATATTACCTATGTGGGCATTATCCAGACTGCTCGGGCCAGCGGCCTCAGGGAATTTCCCATGCCCTATGCCCTGACCAATTGTCACAACAGCCTGTGCGCAGTCGGTGGCACCATAAATGAGGATGACCATGTCTTTGGCCTTTCGGCGGCACGCAAGTATGGTGGCATCTTTGTGCCCCCGCATCTGGCGGTAATCCATCAGTATGTGCGTGAAATGATGGCCAAATGCGGCGGCATGATATTGGGGTCGGACAGCCATACGCGCTATGGTGCCCTTGGCGTCATGGCCGTGGGCGAAGGCGGGCCGGAGCTGGTCAAGCAGCTTTTGGGCAAAACGTGGGATGTGCCCAGGCCGCAGACAGTTGCCATATGGCTCACAGGTACCCCTTGTCCCGGCGTAGGCCCGCAAGATGTGGCTCTCGCACTTATCGGGGCCGTGTTCAAGAACGGTTTTGTAAAAAATAAGGTGCTGGAGTTTATGGGGCCTGGCGTGGGCAATCTCTCCGTGGAATATCGCTGCGGGGTGGATGTGATGACCACGGAAACTACCTGCCTTTCCTCCATTTGGACCACAGACGACAAGGTGCGCGCCTATATGCAAAATCATGGCCGTGTGGAGGATTATCAGGAGCTACGCCTTCAGGGCCCGGCCTGTTATGATGCGTTGATACGTATTGAGCTGGATAAGATAGTACCCATGATTGCCCTGCCCTTCCACCCAAGCAATGCCTGGCCCATAGCCGAAGTGGTGCGACACGGAAGGGAAATTCTTGCACAAACGCAGGCCGAAGCGGAACGCCAGTTCGGCACTGCAGCCCGGGCACTTGATCTGCCTGGGAAAATCCGCGATGGCGGCGTATGGGCAGATCAGGGCATTATAGCTGGTTGTGCTGGCGGCAGTTTTGAAAACCTTGTCACCGCCGCAGCCATTCTACAGGGGCACAGTACAGGCAATGGCAATTTTGCTCTGTCGGTCTATCCGGCCAGCCAGCCACAAGGCCTGGCGCTGGTCAAGAATGGTGCAGCAACCAAGCTCATGCTGGCAGGGGCAATTATCAAGAACGCTTTCTGTGGCCCCTGTTTCGGTGCGGGTGACACTCCGGCCAACGGGGCGCTTTCCATTCGTCATGCAACGCGTAACTTCCCAAACCGCGAGGGCTCCAAACCTGTTAATGGTCAGCTTTCGGCTGTGGCTCTTATGGACGCGCGTTCCATTGCTGCCACGGCGGCCAATGGTGGACGTCTGACCCCGGCCACTGAGCAGGATTGGACAGCCCCTCACATGGCCACTATTGATGTCAACTATATCTTTGAACCAGAGATTTACCGTCGTCGCGTGTTCAATGGATTTGGTCACGCCGAATCACAAGTTGACCTTGTGCTTGGACCAAATATTACAGACTGGCCAGCCATGAGTGCCCTGCCGGAACATTTGCTGTTGCAGCTCGCCAGCGTCATTACTGATCCTGTAACCACTACTGACGAGCTTATTCCTTCAGGTGAAACATCATCCTTACGTTCCAATCCGTTGAAACTTTCGGAATATGCCCTCTCCCGCAAAGATCCGGCCTATGTGGGCCGTGCCAAGGCCATTGCTGCATTAGAGAAAAAACGTCTTGCAGATCCCGCTGACGCTGAACTCCTGACATACGTCACACCGTTATTCACGGCATGCGGTCAATCTGTGCCGGATGATCTCAAAAATGTCGGCCTGGGGTCGACTATCTTTGCCATAAAACCAGGTGACGGTTCAGCACGGGAGCAGGCGGCTTCCTGCCAGAAGGTTCTTGGTGGTTGGGCCAATCTTGCTGTGGAGTACGCTACCAAACGGTATCGTTCCAACCTTATTAACTGGGGCATGCTGCCCTTCCTCGTAGACGCAGCATTGGCTGACAGTCTGGCTGTTGGCGACTGGCTGCTTGTGCCCGATGTGCGCGAAGCCGTGCGCAGTGCCAAGGAGAGCATCGCGGCCTTTGTGCTTCATAAAGGGCAGGCGCAGCGTATTGACCTGATGCTCAAGGAACTCACTGCTGATGAGCGGCAGATTATTCTCGAAGGCTGCCTCATCAATTACTATAACACCTACAATAACAGTTAGCATGAGGGGGGAGTTGTTCCCCCCTCTGGAGCATACCGTGCCAGCCAGGTGTCGTACAAACGGACAAGCTCTACGTCACGCCGGTCAAGGGCCATACTGCGGGCCTCATGCACAACAGCAGCGTTGGCTGCCAGGTCTGCTTCATGAACACCGCGCAGCAGTGTTTCTACCTTGGTGTTTGGGCATCCATACACAATAGTATGCAAATGCTGTAACGCCACATAAGTGCGTTCTTCGGGGAAAAGCCACCAGTGAGACATGAGCACTTGCAATGCTTCCTGGGCACGCCCCTTTTTTTCAAGGTAGTTTGCCAACAGGAACCATCCATCGCGCCACAGGGGCTCATGCTCTAAAAGTTTATGACAAACCTTGACGTTAAAGGTGGGTTTATTGACCGCGGCAGTATATTCCTGTTGCCTTTCAGCAGGGACACTTAACCAGGTAAGCAGGGTTGGGCCGATGTGCAGCTCATATCCGTCCTGGGCCGCAAGCACATGCTGGTCGGGGAACAATATGTTCCCCTGTCGTTGATGAAGCAGCATACTGTTATTTTTATTGTGAAGAAACCGGCCTGGTGTCTGGCTGGTATGGTGGTAGATGACACTCCGGGCCTCTACGCGTAGTGCCAAGCCTCGGCGGTACAGGGAACAGCAGAGGTCTATGTCTTCAAACCCGTTAACGAATGCTTCGCAAAATCCCCCGCAGGCGTGGAAGTCTTTCTTGTGCAGCAGTAGTGCTGCGCCGGTGATGGCTTTCAGAGGATGTTTTTTATGAGCCGGAATATACTGAGCAGGCAAATGCTCGTAGAGATGTTCCACCTGCCTGAATGGTGTCACAATGATACCGCAATGTTGCACTGTGTTATCTGGGTAGAGCAACAAAGGCCCTACTGCGCCCAGTCGTTTGTCTGCCATGGCTTCACGTAAGGGCGGCAGCCACCCCGGTGTTACCTTGGTGTCGTTGTTCAGAAAGAAAAGCAGATCTCCCGATGCTACTGCAGCACCTGCGTTGCATCCCCTGGCAAATCCAGCATTTTCCGACATATGCACGACATTGAAAGCCGTACCGAAAAGGCTCTTGCCAAAGTTTTCCAGTTTAGAGGATGTTGCGTCGGTAGAGTGGTTGTCCACGACAATAATTTCCACATGTTCGCCGGCAGTATGCTCTGCCAGAGATTGAAGGCAGGCCGACGTCATGTCCCAGAGGTTCCAGACTGGGATAATAATGGATACAAGCGTACTACCATACGACATGACAATCTCCTGAACAGGCAGAAGTGACATTCGTGTACGATTTGTGTCTGGCTGATTGTGTGCAATTAAGCGAGTTCTGTGGATAAATCAAGTTTGGGCGGCATTGCCCACTGCGCAGATTTGCTGTACTAGCAAAAAACTGTTTTTTGTTTGGAACGACAACTTCACCTAAATGTTAAAAGGAAGAGGCGCATGCAGGAATTTTTTTGCCTGATCATAGGATATATACTCGGCTCTGTGCCATGGGGCCTTTTTATCGCAAGAACTTTCTGCGGTATTGACCCTCGTGAGAGCGGCAGTCACAACACTGGCGCAACTAATGTAGCCCGGTTGTGCGGCTTTGGCTGGGGTGTCGTCACCCTGGCCTGTGATCTGGGCAAGGGGGCACTCCCCGTCTGGCTTGCCATGCACGTCAATCCCTCTCCTGTGATTGTCAGTGCCGTGGGGCTGACGTGTGTGCTGGGGCACGTTTTTTCCTGCTTTATGCATTTACGTGGCGGTAAGGCCGTGGCCACGAGCATCGGCGTTTTTTTGCCGCTGGCCTTCTGGCCTCTGCTGGCGTCTGCAGTGCTGTGCATACTTGTTATCTGGCGCAGTGGTTTTGTGTCGCTGGGCTCGCTGACCTTGGTAACAGCCCTACCTGTGTGCCTGTTTGTCGCCGGGCAATGGGTGTGGCTGCCTCTGGCATTGTGCGTGTGGGGTTTGGTGGTCTGGAAACATAGGGAAAATATAGCCCGTTTGCGGGCCGGCACGGAGAAAAGCTGGCTCAAGGGTAAGCATGAACGGCAAACTGGGCAGATATAGTGGCAAATCCGCAGCAGCAATGGTGTGGGCAATTCTGCTGTTCAATGGCAAAGCCAAGGAGATGAAACTATGGCGTATACGGAATTTCCGACCTATCGTGGTCGCATGGAATATGTTTGTCTGGACTGCGGCGCACGCTATCCCGGCGACAGCCTACTGTACACCTGCCCGCAGTGTGGCGGCGTATTTTTGTTGGAGAATCTGGACTTCAGCAAGTTGAAGGAGCGCAGCGGTGCACAATGGCGTGAGATCTTCGATGCCCGCTGCGCGACCAGGGCTACAGCCCTCAGGGGTATATTCCGTTATTATGAATTGTTGGCACCCCTCATGGACGAGGAGGACATCGTCTATCTGGGTGAAGGCCTCACACCGATTGTGGAGGCGGCTCCGGCCTTGCGGGACAGCGTCGGCATACCCTTTGCCTACAAAAATGATGGACAGAATCCCAGTGCTTCCTTCAAGGACAGGGGTATGGCTTGTGCCTTCAGCTTTTTGAAATGGCTCTGTCGCCGTCAGCAGTGGGACGAAGTGCTGACAGTGTGCGCATCCACGGGTGATACCTCGGCTGCCGCTGCGCTTTATGCTGCCTATGTGGGGGCACCGCTCAAATCTGTCGTGCTGCTGCCGCACGGCAAGGTAACGCCCCAGCAGCTCTCACAGCCTTTGGGCAGTGGCGCTACAGTGCTGGAGCTTCCCGGCGTATTCGACGACTGCATGAAGGTGGTGGAACTGCTGGCCGAGAACTATCGCGTGGCTTTGCTTAATTCTAAAAACAGCTGGCGTATTCTTGGCCAGGAATCCTTTGCCTATGAGATAGCCCAATGGTATGGCTGGGATATTTCCACCCTGTGCATTTTTGTACCCATAGGGAATGCGGGCAATGTCACGGCTATTATGTCTGGTTTTCTCAAACTGCTTGACCTCGGCATTATCACTGCCCTGCCACGCATGTTCGGTGTACAGTCCGAGCATGCGGATCCGGTGTGGCGGTATTACGATGCTCCTAAGAATGCACGCCATTGGCAGCCCGTAACCGTTGCGCCCAGCGTGGCTCAGGCCGCCATGATCGGCAACCCTGTATCTTTCCCGCGGGTGCGCACTCTGGCCGAGCGTTTTGTGGAGAAGGGTGGCGAACGGGCCTTTCAGGTGATGCGTGTTACAGAGCAGCAAATTATGGACGCCATGATTATGGCCAACCGTCACGGACATATTGCCTGCACCCAGGGTGGCGAATGCCTGGCGGGTTTGATCAATGCAAAATTGCTGGGTTTAGTGACGGCAGATGAGCATGCTGTGCTGGATTCCACGGCACACGCATTAAAGTTTGCAGGTTTTCAGGAAATGTATTTTAACAACACGTTCCCACCAGAATATAATGTCACACCAGACACAAAGCTGGCCAACAAGCCGGAGCTGCTTTTGCCAGAAAGTGCCCGCCAGGGCAGAGATGCGGCAACATTTACCCGTATGGGGGCAGAGGCTGTGGTGGCACGGCTCGGTTTGCAAAAAAAAGGATGACAGTCATATAGCAGGAACGGACAGGGATGGCATGCGCGCTCAGGTGTCAACGGCATTGGCACGTGGCTTTTATCCCTGTCCTATAGCCCGAGCAATTTCTTCCAGTGGGGTAGGTCTGCGTTCAATTCCAGGTAGTCTTGAGGCAGAACTACGGGCGTAGGGTTGGCGAGCGCACGCCTGACGTCTTCTACGGTACCGGTACGTGGTAGTTCGGGTATATCCTGCAAGGGGCAGAGGTCAAAATCATTCAAAGGTAGCATGACCATGACCGGCAGGCATTTGATGGCCGCTTCAAGTGCTACGGTGGTGGAATTTGAAGCCCACACCATCACACCGGGCTTCAGCTGGTCGGCAATGGCGCCGTCCTCAATAATAGTAATATTGGCGGCACGGTTGCCCAGAAGCATGCGCAGAGTTTCCTGCACAGGCAGATAGGGATGTGGTTTAATACGCACTTCCCATTTCTCCAGCAGACCCTCTGTGAGCGCACGGGCAAGCAGGGCGAGGTGTGCCTCGGTTTCATCCCTGAAAAAGCTCGTAACAATGAGCAAGTGGCGTGGTATAGGGGGTATATCTTTCTGCGGGCTGTGCGGAGAGGCTGTTGGAGCAGAGTCTGCCAGATATAAATATCGCAGAGCTTCAACAATACCAAGACGGGCATCGGGCATGCCCGCTTCAAACCACTGCCTGTATGCAGACAGGCCGTTGCCCCGAATAACGTCAGGTTGAAAACAGGCATCGTTGCCCGTAAAAGCACGGGGATCATCAAAAAAGCGGAAGTCCGTTGGCCGGATGGTGGAGTGCTGTGCACCGATGACAGAACCGTTGCCAGCTTCATGCATGGTCTGTGTAAGCATGCGTTCCCAGGGACAATTTTCTAGGGGGAAGAGTGTCCATCGTTGTAGCCCGGCCATGGATGCATAGCGCTTGAAGGCCTGATGCTGGAGACAGCGCTCAAGACAGCGCCAGCCTCTAAAGGATTCTACCCAGTATCTACCAAGCTCATTCCAGAAATTCAGACGTGAACCAGCCATGCGGAAAGAGGGGCGCACCTTTTCCTCCAGCTTCCATGAAGCCAGACTCAGCCGTATATAACGCAACCACGCGGCCAAGAGGTCGCGTGTGTTAAGAAATTCCTCTAAATAATGGAAACTAGCTCCGTCTAGGCCAGCACTGCGAAAGCGGTCGCGCAATGCGATACACTGTCGAAGGCTGAGCTGGGGCGCAGGAAAGCGTATGAACAGCCAACGGACAAATTGTCCACCTTCATTTTCCGCTTTTTTGTTGAGTGCATCATGCAACGCTTCCCAGTAGCGGGAGTGGTAACGTCCCTGTTTTGCCGCTTCCATATCCACATTGGGAAAGTAAGTTACGATAGTTGCGGGGGGACCTGCGGTTTCTGGCAGTGCTGCGTTGCGAGGCAAAGGCCGCAGGCGACGGCGTACAGTCCAGTACCAGTGGGCATAGCGAAGTATTGCCCGCAGAGGGGCAGGAAGTGCATCATACAGTAGGCGTAACTTGCTGTCTGATGGACGTGAAGGTATTGTCTCGTCCTCTTCGGAAAATACGCGATGGCTTGAAGCACATAAAAGGCGCAAGGCTCGCCGCAGAGCGCCGTCGCCGCCATGTACACGCAGAGAGGAACAGGCTTCTGCATCCATGAGACGTTCAAGGGCGCGCAGCTTATAGACGGTATAGAGGGCAGGTGTCATTTTTGGATGCCGTTCGTAGAGCAGCGAACACCACCACATGGAGAGATTTGCACCACATTGGAGCCAACGCTGCACCTCTCTTCCTGCCACACGTAAATGCCCAAAATCAAAAGCCCAGGCAGCGTGTTCAGCTCGGATAATTTTTAATTCGTCACGCAGACGGGCTTGCAGGGCAATTTCACCCTTGGGTGCTTCCCAACCGTTCCAGTGGACAATGAGGGGTTCTACACCATTGCTTTTACCGTCAGGACCATAGCCTTGCGTACTTGAAACAGTGTGGTCCGATCCAGCAATAAGAATGCATTCTTTGACTGCCATTGTAACATCCAATCTAGCATTAGTCGTAGTTGATACCGGTATCATGGTTGGCGTGACACTAAAATGCAGGAGGAGTCATTGTCGTTTTTGCCCTGAAAGCTGCACGGATGGATGTGGTATATGGGTAGCGAAGCACTCCCATCTCGGTGACAATGCCGCTGATGTAGTCCGCAGGGGTGACGTCAAAGGCGTAATTGTATACGGGCACGCCTTCGGGACATATACGTACTTGACCCACATGGGTCACTTCCCGTTCAGGGCGTTGTTCAATGGGAATACTGCTTCCGTCGGAAGTGGAGAGGTCAATGGTGGAGAGAGGAGCGGCCACATAGAAGGGAAGATTAAAGTGGCGCGCAAGCAGTGCCACGCCGCAGGTTCCTATCTTGTTGGCAGTGTCCCCGTTGGCGGCGATGCGGTCTGCACCTACAACCACACATTGAACAAGCCCTTTACCCATGAGCAGAGCACAGGCATTGTCACAGGCCACAGTAACGGGAATGTGGTCTTTCTGAAGTTCCCATGCGGTTAGACGTGCTCCCTGAAGGAATGGCCGCGTTTCATCAGCAATAACACATATGTGTTTTCCCGCGTCCACCGCGCCGCGAACAACGCCTAGAGCTGTTCCGTATCCCGCCGTGGCAAGTGCACCCGCATTACAATGCGTCAACACCGTGTCGCCATCGTGCAACAATGCGCCACCATGATGGCCAATGGCGCGGCAAATTTCTACATCTTCCCGCTGAATTGTTGCTGCTTCTGCCAAAAAAGCCGACAGCAGGGCATCGTGGTCGACATTCCCCTTGTTTTTGAGTTGTTGCTGGCATGCGCGCATGCGTGCAACGGCCCAGCGCAGATTGATTGCAGTGGGGCGGGCATTGGCTAAATTCTCAAGCGCCGCTTCCAGATGGGGCATCCAGCTTGATCCGTTGGCGTCGAGCAGGGCCAGAACGCATCCCCAGGCGGCAGTAACGCCAATGGCCGGCGCTCCGCGTACGACCATGGTTTGCAGAGCCTCTATGATGTCGTTTACGGAACGGCAGATGAAGTATTCCTCCCGCTCAGGCAGGAACCGCTGGTCAAGCAGATGGAGCTCACATTTCTCCACGTCGAAACAAATATGATCTACCATGGGTCTCCTCCTGCACAAAAGGATACACAAGAGGCTCGCACATGGCAAAGCGAGATGCTCCTTGTTTTGCAGATGATGCTTTACAAAAGGGCATACGGCTGGCAGTGTTTTTCAACTGCACGGAAATTGTGCGACGATTCTGTGTTTTGTTGTAGATAGGTGCGCAAGGCAAAGGAATATATGCCCGTGGGGTTGGTATCTTACTCGTCGCCTCCCCTGGGGAATACGCAGGAGCTATGCAACATGGAAGAATTTTCACGCATACGGCGTCTGCCACCGTACGTCTTTGCGGTGGTAGGGGATCTTAAGATGCGTCTGCGCCGGCAGAATATTGACATTGTGGATTTCAGTATGGGCAACCCAGACATGCCAACCCCAGCCCCTATTGTGGACAAGCTCGTCGAGGCGGCACAGAAACCGGTAAACCACCGGTATTCTCTTTCTCGTGGCATCCCTAATTTGCGCAAGGCCATCTGTGACCGCTATGCCCGCCATTTTGGCGTGCAGCTTGATCCGGATAGTGAGGCTATCGTAACATTGGGTTCCAAGGAGGGGCTTGCTCATCTTTCGCTTGCCATGCTTGAGCCAGGCGATGTGGTGTTGGCACCGGACCCGACCTATCCCATTCATAAGTACGCGCCTATAATCGCCGGTGCCGATGTGCGCAGCGTGCCCATCGGACCAGGCCGGAATTTTTTTGAAGACCTAGAGGCAGCCACACGACAGGCCTGGCCTAAGCCTAAGGTCCTGTTCATTTGCTATCCGCACAATCCCACCACCGAAGTGACTGATTTGGATTTTTTTGAGAAGGTGGCAGATTTTGCCAAGGAGAATGACCTCTGGGTTGTACATGATATGGCTTATGCCGATCTTGTATTTGACGGATACAAGGCACCGAGTTTCCTTCAGGCCAAGGGAGCCAAGGAAGTGGGCGTGGAATTTTTTTCCATGTCCAAAAGCTATTCAATGCCAGGATGGCGTGTGGGTTTCGCCGTAGGTAATAAGCATCTTATCCATGCGCTGGCGCGTATCAAGAGTTATCTGGACTATGGCATGTTCCAGCCCATTCAGATAGCGGCTACCGTTGCCCTTAATGGGCCTGAAGACTGTGTGGAGCATATCCGTAGCGTATATCAGGAACGGCGAGATCATCTTATAGACGGCCTGAACCGCATTGGCTGGGTTACGCCTGCGCCCAAGGCCACCATGTTTGTATGGGCACGTATTCCCGAGCCTTTCCGTAAGATGGGCTCAGTGGAATTTTCAAAGCTTTTGCTGCAGGAGGCTCATGTGGCAGTTTCGCCTGGTTTGGGCTTCGGCTCATATGGCGACGAATATGTACGGTTTGCGCTTATTGAAAATGAACACCGCACACGGCAGGCCATCAGCAACATCCGGCGTTTATTGTCTGGTGTGGGGGATTGATTTTGATACTTGCGTTGTGAACGTCATTGAATCGCAGTTGATCACAAGCCTTTTTGCAGGCTCGCTCTGTGTGTGAGATTGGAGAATACATGACCAGAAACAGTGATACGCCTCTTGTAGTGGGGCTGGCCGGGTTTGGTACAGTGGGTGGCGGTCTTGTGCGTCTTCTTCAGGAAAACGCAGATATTATCCAACGGCGGATTGGGCGTGGCATACGTCTGAAAAAGGTTTTGGTGCGTACCATCACCAAGGCCCGTGCGGCTCAACTGCCACCCGGTGCAACATTGGTTACGGATCCCCGTTCCTTGACTGACGATCCGGAAATTGACGTGCTGGTGGAGCTTATTGGTGGAATAGACCATGCCCGTGACCTTATTGATCGAGCACTGGATCAGGGCAAGCATATTGTTACAGCCAACAAGGCTCTGCTGGCTGAGGAAGGGCTGGAACTGTTCCATAAGGCGGCACGCAAAAAGCGCATTTTGCGTTATGAGGCGAGTGTGGCAGGAGCTATCCCCATTGTGGAAGCTCTTAAAGCAAGTTTAACAGGCAACCGTATACAGTCTCTTATGGGCATCCTCAACGGCACGAGCAACTACATTCTTTCCGAGATGACCAGCAATGGGATGGAGTTTGATGTGGCCTTGCAGCAGGCTCAGCGACTGGGCTATGCCGAGGCTGATCCCTCGTTGGATATCGACGGACATGATGCTGCACACAAACTCATTTTGCTTATCAGGCTGGCCTATGGAGTGCACTATCCCTACACGGCCCTTTCTGTGCGCGGTATCCGTGGGCTTTCAGCCATGGATATACGGCTCGCAAGGGAATTGGGGTATCGCATCAAACTTATTGCTCAAGTGCGTGAGGCCTTTGGCGGAGGGGAAGATCAGGTGAGGCTGGAGGCGGGAGTTTTTCCGGCGTTGGTTTATCATAAGTATCTATTGGCCCGAGTGGGCGGCGTGTACAATGCTGTGCGCGTGGAGGCCAACGCTGCTGGTGCGCTCTTTTTTCATGGGCGTGGCGCAGGCGATTTGCCTACTGCAGGGGCAGTGCTGGGAGATCTGCTGGCCGTAGCGCGCGATGAGCGCCCTAATAATACTGGTTTTGCTGACAAGGTTTTGCCCAAGGCTTGCATTGTGCCTCCCGAGGAATGGCGTTCTTGTTACTATGTGCGTGTCATGGTGCAGGACGCGCCGGGCGTGCTGCGCGATCTTTCAGGCTGTATGGCTGCCGAGGGCATCAGCATGGCACAGGTCATCCAAAAGAGTGATGAGGGGCAAGGCGTTCCACTGGTGTTCATGACACACGAAACCTCGGCGCGTGCTATGCGCGACGCCTTGCAGCGCACTATGGATGCGGGCTTGCTTAAGGAACCTGCAGTTTATCTTCGTGTACTGGGTGGAGAATAGCGCGGAGTTATCTGCATGTTCTAGGGAGAGAGGAGAATGGACAATGACAGACATTGATCGTCAGATGGCTACCATTAAACGAGGCGTTGCCGAACTTATTGACGAAGGCGAATTGCGCAGGAAGCTGAACCGTGGGGTTCCCTTGCGCATCAAGGTCGGCTTTGACCCCACTGCTCCAGATTTGCATCTCGGGCACACGGTCATTATGCACAAGATGCGGCATTTTCAGGAACTGGGACATCATGTGATTTTTCTTATTGGTGATTTTACGGGGCGTATTGGTGATCCGTCTGGCCGTTCCGAAACCCGTCCTCCTCTTACCGCTGAACAGGTTCAGGCTAATGCTGAAACCTACAAGAAACAGGTTTTCAAGATTCTGGACCCACAAAAAACCGAAGTGGTGTTTAATTCTGCTTGGCTTGGCAAGATGAATGCCGCAGATTTTATCAGGCTGGCTTCCAGTTATACTGTGGCCCGTATGATGGAGCGGGATGATTTTGAAAAGCGGTTTCGTGAACAGAGACCCATATCCATTCACGAATTTCTGTATCCCCTATGCCAGGGCTATGACTCTGTTGCACTCAAATGTGATGTGGAAATGGGCGGTAATGACCAGAAATTCAATCTGTTGGTGGGCCGTAACTTGCAAGTTCATTACGGCATGGAAAGTCAGTGCATCCTGACCATGCCCTTGCTTGAAGGGACAGATGGTGTGCGCAAGATGTCTAAATCCTACGGTAATTACATAGGAATTGATGAACCCCCAGCGCAGATTTTTGGCAAGGTCATGGCCATTTCGGACGAACTGATGTGGCGTTACTATGAGCTGCTTTCTGCAAAAAGTCTGGAAGATATAGCCACGCTTAAGGCTGACGTTGCATGTAACAAGGTCCATCCCAAGGCAGCTAAAGAAGCATTAGCCCATGAGATGGTGACACGCTACCACAGCGAAAAGGCCGCTAACGAAGCACGACAAGGCTTCAATGCTGTATTCGCCAATGGGGGTGTGCCGGATGACATGCCGGAGTATAGCTGTAATGCAGGTGAGGACAGTACTCCTCCTGTTTTCCTGGAAGCTGCGGGGTTAGTCAAAAGCCGCGGTGAGGCCAAAAGGTTGATGAAAGAAGGCGCACTTTCCATTAACGGAGAGCGTTGTGATGATGTGGCGGCACCTTTGGCTTCTGGAACGTATATCGTAAAGCTGGGTAAAAAGCGCTTTCTCCGGCTCACGGTGCGATAGTTTTTTTTTCAGGTATAGCCTTTGCTACTGATTGTAATTGGGCGCGGTGACCGGCTGCGCCTTTTTTTTTTTGTAAAATTTGCCTATCTTGTATACGACAAGGCCGTACTTACAGCTAGTTAGGAGGAGATTTCCGTGCAAAAACTTTATGTGGCCATGGTGGGACTGCCTGCGCGCGGCAAGTCTACACTGGCAAAGCGTATCTGTGACGGTTTGAAAGCTGAGGGAATTAACGCAGGCTTGTTTAACAATGGTGATATGCGGCGTGCTCTTATGGGGGCAGAATCCACAAAACCCGACTTTTATGATCCCACCAACAGCTTCGGACGTGAGGCCAGGGAGCTGATAAACCGACGCAATATGGAGCAAGCCCGTGAGTGGCTGATACAGAAAGGTGAGGTGGCCATCCTCGACGCCACCAACGTGAGTCGTGCACGGAGGAAAAAAATAGAAGACACACTCACAGACTATCCCGTGCTCTTTGTTCAATGTGTCAATGAAGATCCCTTGCTGCTTAATGCCTGTATACGTCGCAAGGCGACGCTGCCGGAGTATGCCTCCTATACCGAAGAGGAAGCGTTGGAGAGTTTTCGGCAACGCATCGTGCATTATGAGGCTGAATACGAACCACTTTCTGATGAAAAGTACTGGATGTGCGTGGATGCCACTGCCAACCGCGTTTTAGAGGAACGTCCCTGCGAAAGTTCCCCCTATTATCCGGCAATACGTGAAATTGTGGTCAGCATGTGGGTGCCCGATCTCTATCTGGCTCGTCACGGCCAGACAGAATTTAATGTTCAGGGCCGTGTGGGTGGCGACCCGCCGCTGACGGCCAAGGGGCGTGCACAAGCACAGGCATTGGCTGCTCACTTACGTGGCAAGCCCATTGCGTGGGTGTTTACTTCTACACGGTTCCGTTCGCATGAAACCGCAGCCCCTTTGTTGGCTGAGCATCCCGGCGCCCACGTCATGGCCCTTAAGGAGTTTGATGAAATTAACGCTGGCATCTGTGAAAATATGCTCTACAGTGAAATACGCGAACGCATGCCCGAAGTCACTGCAGGCCGGAATGCAAACAAATATGCGTATGTTTATCCCGAAGGGGAGAGTTACGCCATGTTGCGCGAACGAGTGCAACGCGGCCTCAGGCGTGTTCTTTTTTTGGCAGATAACGCTCCTACGGTGATTGTTGGGCATCAGGCCATCAACCGGGTGCTGCTTTCGCTGTTGCTTAGGCAGCGCGCCGAGGATGTGCCCTATATTCATATACCGCAGAACCAGTGCTATCACATCAGCCTGTCACCGCGACGCAAGATTTTTATGCGTGAACCCTATCCCTTGGATGGCATACAGTGATCAATCTTCTGGATATGACCCTAGGCGAGCTGGAAACTTGGATGACAGAAGAACTTGGCGAGCCCAATTTTCGTGCAACGCAGATATGGCAGTGGCTTTGGCAGAAAATGGCTCGTGATTTTGATAGCATGACTAATGTTTCCAAGTCTTGTCGGGAACGACTGGCCGCGGTTGCATGTATTGCTTGGCCGGAGGTTACTGCCGTTGAAGAAAGCTGCGATGGTACAACGAAATTTCTCTTGCGCTTGGCAGACGGCAAGCAGGTGGAAACCGTTTTGATTCCTTCGGACTCCCGCGAGGGAGCGCGTCGCTGGACGCAGTGTCTCTCCTCGCAAGTGGGCTGTGCCATGGCGTGTACATTTTGCTCTACCGGTCAAATGGGTTTTGAGCGCAACATGACCATGGGGGAAATTTTAGGGCAGGTATTGGTTGCACGTGCATATCTAGGTGATGCCAGACCGGATCATCCCGTGTTAAGAAATTTGGTTTTTATGGGCATGGGAGAACCTCTTCTCAACCTGCCTGAAGTTATGCGTTCTCTGCACAGTTTGAATAACAACAGGGGACTGAACTTTTCTCCACGCCGTATTACAGTATCTACCTGTGGTATTGAAAAGGGTCTGCGTGAGCTGGGAGATAGCGGGCTTGCCTATTTGGCTGTTTCTTTGCATGCCCCAACGCAAGTACTGCGAGCACGCATTATGCCAAAGGCTGCTCGCTGGCCACTTGAAGATATGTTGTGTGCGCTTGAACAGTATCCCCTCAAGACTCGCGAGCGCATCACCTTTGAATATTTGCTGCTGGGGGGTATCAACGACGGCCCAGAACATGCAAGGGAATTGGCGCGACTGGTGAGCACAGTTAAGGGGAAGCTTAACCTTATTGTTTATAATCCTGCAGAAGGGGCACCATATACAGCACCCAGTGAAGAACGTGTGCTTGCCTTCGAGCAGATCCTCTGGAAACGTCACATCACGGCCATAGTTCGCAAGAGTAAGGGGCAGGATATCAAGGCTGCTTGTGGTCAGCTTAAAGCCGCCATATGTCCTTTCTAATCTATTGGTGGGATTTTGTCCGTTGGCTGAATGACTATCATTATAATGCCAAGCCGAAGTGATGATAGCACAGTGGTGTCGTGTGCAGAATCTAGTAGAGGGGATTATTTTAAATCCACATTATTGTGTTAGAGCGATTCGTTCTATTGCCAGTTGGTAACGTTGCAAAGACCGATTGGTCTGACGGGGGAACGGATGGTGGAGAAGCACGTTACGTCCATATATCAATCGCCTCTTGGGAGGATTTACCTTACCGCCGATACCATGGGGCTGACTGGGTTATGGTTTGAAGGGACAAAAAATATCCCTGTTGGCTTGAACCTAGAATACAAGGCAAGGGAAGTGCCGGTAATAGTGGAAGCGAAACGCTGGCTGGATATATATTTTTCTGGCAAATGCCCTGGTTTTACACCACACCTTCATATAACTGGTACAGAATTTCGCCTTTGTGTTTGGCATCTGCTACGGCAAATTCCATACGGTAAGACGGTCTGCTACGGCCTTCTCGCAGATAACATAGCAAAAAAACGAGGTATGCAAAGCATGTCAGCACAGGCTGTTGGCGGAGCTGTGAGTCACAATGGAATCTCCATTATCATCCCTTGCCACCGTGTAGTAGGAAAAAATGGTAATCTCACTGGCTACGCAGGTGGTGTAGACAGAAAATACAAATTATTACAGTTGGAACATGTGGCTATGGAGAAGTTTTTCAGTCCTGTTGTCCTTGGGATAAAGGGCAGACCGTGAGAATTTTTTAGGCAGTGCAATTCTTGTCATTGTTTTTAGGTGACGAGGATTCGAAGGGAGGCGGTGGTCGCCAGTACCAGAAGAGTGCTAACAGTGGTGCAAGTCCGCATAGTTCTGCGATTTCACGTGGAGCTACATGATTCACACTCCACCATAGGGTCACACTGATGAAGGCAGTAAGAAGCATGTACAGCCATTGGCATAACGACATGGGGCGTGCTGTGTATTGAAAAAAACCTACAGTCAGCACGGCCACAAACACTTTGGTTATGGTTAAAGACAGGGCAGCACCTTCCAGTGGCATACGAGGGATAAGCGTCATGCAGCAGAACAGATTGCAAACAAGGCCACTGCAGTAAAAAACGAGTAACAGATGGTGCCGGCGCATACCTATCATGGCGTAGGCTGCCAGATTGTGCAGAAATGCCGTGGCAAGGCATGGCGTGAGCAGTCGTTGTGCAGTTACAGCTGTTTGATAGTTTTCACCATAGACCAGTGGTAAAAAACGGTCACTTTCCACACAAATCAAAAAAATGATTGGCAATGCAGCTGCCCATAGCGAACGCGCGGTCTGTCCAGCTAGTTGCTGGAAGGCATTTCTGTCTTGTTGCCAATATTGTGCCAGCAGTGGAAAGATTACCTTGCCAAGGAGTGCACCAGAAACGAGAACTGATAAACCTTCCACGGTTTCCCAGGCGACTCCGTAACCGCCTACGTCGGCATTACCACCGTATTGTTTGAGAAAAATCACGTTGATTTTGTTATAAAACATAGCGCAGGCTGCCATGCAGGTGAAAACAAGGCCGTTTTTCATCTGGTGTGCAAGATCCTTCATCCCAGCAAGGCCCACGCCAGCAAGAGGGTTGCGTTCCAAAGCGGCAAGGGCAAAGGCAATGCAGAGCAGTGATTCAATCACCTTGTAGAGGGCAATGACAAGGGGCGGAGCGTCCAGAAGCACACAGGCAATACCGAAACCGATACCTAGAAGAGCGGAAGGAATCCGGATGCGCATTTCCACATCCTGACGGCCTCGTGCCTGGCACAGCGCAAAGAAGGAATCACTCACGCCGTCCAGTCCTAGACCAGCGGCAATACACATGACTACCAGGCGCAATTCAGGTGTATAGCCCTGCCAGCCTGTGATGAGCCATGTTACTCCCAATGCCAGCAATAAGACGGCTAGCTTGAGCCAAGTCACTTCGCCCAGAAGGGCCCGGGGGTGACCCTCTCTGCGTGCAAAAGTGGACAGCAAAAAATCATTCAAGCCTACATCGGCAACGGTTTTGACCAGATAACCGAATGTAAGCGCCAGAACAATCTGCCCAAGAATATCTGGACTACGGCGTGCCAGAAGGATGGTAAAGAGGGTCCATGCTAAATCGCGCGTCCACTGCGCACCCAGAATGAAGCCCAGCCGGCGAGGGATGCTTTTTAGCTTCATTCAAGGGCCTTACTTGCCCGTAAAACGCACTACCGCCTTGAAGCCAGGCTTGAGTTCGAGGTTAGGGTTGGGCACAGTAACCTCCACCGTATAATACGATGGGGTGGATACGTTCATATCGTTGGAAACCCAAGAAATCTCATTTACTGTTCCCTTGAATTTCTTGTCATGCAGTGAGGGAATTTCCACCTCAACAGCATCACCTTCCTTGATGCCGCTAATCTCTGCTTCGTAAACAGGTACCTGAATAAGCACCGGGTCAAGTTTGCCAACACTTATGGGAGTACTTCCTCCGGACAATAGGGAACCAGGGTTGAGTGCAGAATCGAGAAAGAGTACATACCCATCAATGGGCGAGGTCAGTGTCAGCGTGTCAGGCAATGTCTCTCCTGCCTTAATGGGGATGGCAAAATGTTTGCTTAGTTCCTCAAGGCGTAGGGCAAAATTCCGTTCCTGTTTGTCTATGGTGATACGCAGCAGTTCAATGCGTTCACGAAGAGACTTTACAACGCTTTCTTGGCGGTTGGAAGCCTGTGACGAGCCAAGACCCGAAGCAGCTAGCTGACGGGCTTTGTTACGCTGAGCTGCGGCCTCAGCCAATTCCTGTTCAAGATTCAATACCTGTCCTCGTAGTCCTTCAGTACCGGCACCTGAAGTCACTTCACGTTGCAGTGCACGTTCAGCCTCGTCCTGAAGATGATAGCGCAAAAGCGGTGTACCTTTGGAAACGGGGGTGCCAGGTTTAACCAATACTTCGTCAACCACAGCGTGGAAGGGTAGGGGCACAGCACGCGTTACTGTGGTGACCACCTTGCCGGTAAGAATAGTACCGTTTTCGGCAGCAGAAAGAGGTGTTGAAAAAAGCATAACAGAGAGCGAACATGTAAGGGCTGCAAGGAGCGGACGCCGCACAATGCTTGAAAAAGATATAGACATCATTATTGCACCACCTCCTTGGCGGGCAACCCCAGAAAGCGTTCCTGCAGCACATTTGCTACAAACATCCAATCCAGCTTCGCCAGGTTGTAATCAAGCTCGGCCATAATATGGGCTATACGGGCTTTTACCATATTTTCCTGCGCTTCAGCTAGGGCCGGCAATTCCACAAGTCCTTCTTTGAAGGAGATACTAGCCTCCTTGAAGCGCATGTCGGCTGTGTCGAAACGTGTTTTGGCCAGTTTGAGCTGCGTTTCCGCAAGGGTAACATTTTGTTCGGCCTGTAACCATTTATTAGAGTAGTCTGTGCGCTTACGGGCTATGTCGTGAAAAGCCTGTGCTTTCTGCATACGTGCTGTCTGAACTCCACGATGGCGACGTCCCCAGTCGATGAGCGGGAAATCAAAATTCAGGTGCAAAAAGGTATCATCTGTGCCGTGAGTAGGTTGATACTGGCCTGACGGTGGAGACTGGTTCAGTTGGATGGACATATCAGGCACATACTGGGCCCAAGCCAGCATAATATTGTAGTCTGCCAACAGTACCTGTGCACGCAACAAAAGCTCGTCTTCTGTGGCAGGCCACCGTTCTTCCCATGTGAGTTTACGCCCGTCGAAACCTTGAAGAATGGTATCAGCGCTCTTGGTATCCACAGCAAAACGTTGCTGCGGTTCAACTCCAGCAAGGATTTTGAGCTGAGTGTGTTGCATGGTTTCCTGCATTTTGCTTTGTTCCAGCTCTAGCTCCAATTCACGCTGATGCTGCATGGCCGCGTTCAAAGCTACACCTTGACGACCTTCAATATTTTCTATCTGTTTCCAATAGGCGATCAGCTCTTTACCTAGGGGCAGCAGAGCTTTTTGCGCCTCCACAATTTTTTGACGTGCCTGCAATTTGAGGTATGCCTGTGCTATCTCTCGAATAGCTGTGCCCACTGCCTTGCGGTGGGTCGAGATGGCGACATTCACCATGGCTTTCTGTGCCTGGTGTTCAAAATACGTTGCAACTGGGTTGGGAAAAGGCGCATAAAAACCAATATGTGCTTTGGGTTGTCCATAGTCACTAGGTGTATCGCGCGTGTTCATGTTGTAACGAGTGATGTTGTTGGAAACGGTCAGCGCTATCCGGGGCTCAGGTAGGTATTTTAGAACTGCGTTAGTTTGAGCAAGCCGTTTGATTTCAATTTCTACTGCGCTGTTGACCAGCTGAGGAGACTGTTGGATTGTCAGAAAGACACAATCTTCAAACGAAAAGTTTTTTTGTGCATTATATAAATTGGGCAATACAGCCTCAAGTTTGGACTTGTTTTCTACAGGCACGCCTGGCGCTTCTTCTAACCAGTGTTTAGCAGGCAATTCAGGTGATTTGATTCCCGCCTTGCTGGAACAGCCGACAAGAGCAACACTCAAGATAAGCGGCAATAAGCAAATCAGATTGTACATATGTAAGGTGTGCGTGTTGGACATGGAAAAACCTTTATAATGCTTTGGCAAGACTGCGTGGGCTGCCTAACATGTCATACTAAAGTTGTACGCCATTTTTCGTGATCGCGCTGGGAAAATTCAATATGGTGTACTGTCAGAAAGACATTTTGCCGACAGTCCACGGCCTGTGCATCAAAACGCAGCAAATGTCCGTCGTTCCAAGAACGGCGTAGATGTAAATGTACCGGGCCTTCCGCTCGACACATTCCAAAACGGATAAAACCTATTCCATTGAGGTTCCACAGCTTTATGAGGTTCGCTATGGCAACAGCATCGGCGAATGCGTTGGAATCCCTGTACGTCAGTGCAAGCATGACTGCTTGCAATACACCTTCTACCACACGGAGATAATGAGTATATCCATAATTGTTTCTGGGGGCAATCGCTGTTTCTGACAGACTAAGCGCGACAGTAAACATATCTTCTGACAATGGGGTAAAAGAACGTACCAAGTGCCATGTGTGTCCAAGACCTGCAGCATCATAAAAGTGCTTGGGATCTATGGATATTGGTGTAGTTGAAACAGGTGTATGCATCCATAGGGGTGGCACCATAGCTCCTTTGGGTGCCAACCAGGTCATGCCGTCCATCACTTGTGCATAGTCTTGTGTGTGTCGACCATTTGGAGTTAATTGCCGTACTGATAGTCGACCTCTGCACATGCGCGTCATTGTGTCATCTTGCGTGAGCCATTGCTCCGCTTCCACGGCAAGGCGACATTCACGTGTAATACCAGGTGGTAATGATGGCATGTGGTGAAAGCGTATATCGCAGAAACCTGTTGGCTGAAGCCAAGGTAACACCGAGCGTGCCCCCTCCAGAAGCACCGTAAGGGCATAACTCGTAGGGAGCCATGGATCTGTACGGCCTAAGTATTCCCCTTTGCAGCCACCGTGATCGTTCAAAGTAGGGTCGGCGAAACGTGAAAAATGACAACAGATTTGCGTCAGTGAAGCTGTCACATTATAGGGAGGAGTGGGATCCATAAACATAAGAGGAAAGCATGACGAGGGTGGATTATGTTGATATTGTGGTTTCGGAACAGGTGCAAATACATTCCCTGATAATTCGCCGGGGTGTGCCCAGACAACTCGAGCTGTCGTGCCGTACATGAGTTCTTGAGCTAGCATATCTCCCCATTCTTCCAGACCGCATGGTTCCCCGCCATGTAACAGTCGGATGGAACGTATATCCAGACTTGAAGGAATCTTCGTTTCTAATGTCTTTGCTAGTGGACCATCAATAACGCAATTATCGCCAGTGGGCGGTAATACTGTACAAGCACAGATAAATTGCAAGCCATATGTAACGCCCTCTTGAACTAGTGTTTGCAATAAGAATGCAGAGGCTTTTTCTTGTGACGACGTAGCATCTTCTGTCCCAACTAAAGGCACCGCAAACAGGATACCATCTAGACGGCCAAAGATTTGTGAAAGTGAGTTTATGAACGCAGAAGCGGTCGTTAATGCGTCGTGTGGCGTCAACGGCATATCAAGTGGGATAAGTCGTGCGCCTAGTTCTGCCAAGGGCTGGCATGCATCCAGCAAGGCTGCTGGTATGCCAATCGTGCATCCCAGCGGGGCCAGACCGCGCAATAGCTGCCGCAGAAGGTGTGCGTCAGGTCCCCATACTGCTAATACGCTTTCCTTGTGCAAGGGCAAACCTTGTCCATATGGATTATGAGAAAGAGGAACAAGTACTATAGGTTTTTCATTATTCAAGGGTATCTTTGCGAGGGGCGCATAGCGAACCAAAGGGTGTGTAACCCTTTTTTCTGTCTGGTCTGGTAATGGTTTGTTGTGCATTGCGGAAGAGGCAACGGCAATATCGCCGGACAATACACGGGCAAAATCCCCAATGGTGGAAACCTGTAATAGCTGGTCGAAATTTATAGAGCAACCCAACGCTTTCTCCACATCTTGCACAATAAGCGGGAAACGGCTTGAACGCAGCGCGAGGTCATAACGGAGATCCATTTCTGGCCGTAGTTCATCAATGGGACGTTCACAGGCTCTGGCTATAGCAGTTGTCACTATGGCAAGACAATGCGCTGTTGATGGGCGCGAGGAAACTGTTTTTGTATTATCAGAGGCATCAACGGGAGGGGCAACAGATGTTTTGGGTGGCGAAGAGACTTTGAGATTCGGTATTTCTGCTCCGTCAGGAGGCAGGGGGCTGTGATGAGGGGCAGGGGGCTGGAGATCAAGACCATGTGTGGTTACAAATATTCTACGAGACGCGGCTGGGCTGTGCAGATAGCCTTTGGAGTACAGACGGGCGCAGGTGCTGCGCAGACTCTCGATTTCATGTCCTTTGCGTCCCGCAGAGAAACAGCAGGCATCCGATTGGTTGTCTGCTACAAGGCTGCAGAGTGTTTCTTGTGGCCCGATTTCGAGGAATACACGAATGCCGTCACGTTTCCACATGGCTTGCACGCATTCTGTCCAGCGGACAGCATTTTCATCAAGATCAGCAATATAACGGCAAATATTCGGTTTATCTTCTGGGTAGAAACCTGTGGTAATGCAGCTTAACATGGGGAATTTAGGTGCATGCATGGCCAAGGCATTCAGACGGCGTAGGGAGAGATCGCGCAGTACGCGCATGCTAGGGTGATGGAAGGCCAGGCTTACATTCAGCACAATGGCCGGGATGTGACGTTTGCGCAAATGCCTGCGAGCTTCTAGGAGCATTTCGCGTGGGCCGCTGAGAATGAACTGCTGCGGCGTGTTATAGTTGGAGACATAAAGTGAGGGCCAATTCTTGCGCGTTTCACTAATAATCTTGGCGCTACCATGTACGGCCATCATACCGGTTTCGCGGGTTGCAGTGGCTTCCAGCTCAGCCATGTGAACGGCACGTGTATCCAAAATATACCAAGCAACCTCAGGTGCATATACTCCCGCAAAACACAAACCAATCAGTTCGCCAAGACTATGACCGCAAATCAGGGTCGGTGTGAGTCCCAAGGATCTCAGCAAGCTCCATTGGGCGAATTCCAGCATAAAAAGGTAGGGACATTGCCAGCGGGTATGGTTTATTTTTTCTATATCCCTTTCATCCATGAGACCGAGTATATCCCAGTTTGCTACTGAGGCAATGTGGTCCATAGCTGCCCTTGCAACGGGAAAATTATCGTACAGTTCGCGACCCATGCCTGGCCATACAGAACCAAGACCGCAGCACATGACTGCCAACGGATCGCATGGTGTGCCTGCAGGGGCGAGCCAAATGCCTCGCGTCTCCAATTGTGCTATGTTCTCTTTTTCAGGATTTGGAGGCAGTGACAGTAACTCCTCTCGCCACGTGGGCGTAATGCTTCCCACATGCCATAGTTGATCTGCTTGATGTACATTGGCATAGCGAACACCATCGAGCACATATTCTTCCGTATCATTGCCGGGAGCGATGTCAGGGATTTGGCGCATTTTTTGACCTGTGATGTGGGAATGAAAAGCAAACAATAATAACAGAATGTATTTTTATATTATAAATGATATCATATTATTTGTCTAGTAATATTATTCAAAACTGCAGTAGTTTATACGGTAGTTGTATCACAGTATGTTTGAATATTGTAATTGATATTATGGAATATATATTATAAATATAATGTAATTTTTATAAGTAAAAAATTATTTATATATTTATGAATACTAATTATAATAATCAATTTTTGTTTATATTATTATTGCAGTTTCTAAAATTTAAATTAAATAGCTAATTATTATATTATATATAATGTTATACATTAATATATTGAATTATAAATTGCAGAATATGATATGCAAGAATAAAAATCAAATAACTTCTGTATCTGTCAGGGCATTGTCCTGGGAGAGGTAGATGACTTCCTCAATAATGGAAAGCAACTCTGATAAGATACCTCTTCCGTACATGGGATGTCCAAATAAGGATTCGCGTTGATGATCCAACCAGCGTTTCTCAACAATATCGGGTTGTGAGGGGCTAAGTGTATCCGCTAAACGGCAGGCTAGAAAATATTCTTCAGCACCTGACATAAAAATGTGTTCCAGTGTGGCAAATCGTGAGGACATCTCGCTCCAGTAGATTCGCGCTGCGGGTGTTGGTTTCAGCTCCAGCGCAGAACACAGTGCAGCATGCAAATGGTTACAGCTCGCGCCGGGCAGGCTTGTTCGCCAGCCCCACAGCCAGTGGGTACGTGCAAAGAAAAGGTGGTGTTCCACGGCGAGGTCAAGGAGAGCACGCATATGCCGAAGGGCATCCATCAGTAGAGTGCGTTCGTGGTCATCGGGCCATGATATACGGGGGTGTCGCAGTTGCCACAGGGGTACTTGGTCGCTTTTAGGGGCGAGTTGTGTCATATTGGCGATTATTTGAGCCAGCCAAGTGTTGGCCATTGGACTGTGCGGAGTTTCTAGATGTGAATAACTCAAGACATAACGGCCCGAACCATATGTTCCAGTGATCACAAGAGGGTGTCCTTCCAGGAAATCCGCTGAAAGGTTGACGCCATACAGGGATCGCCAATGTTCAATAGTCCCGCTGGGCAGTCGTTGCAAGGGCAAATCGGCAATCCAAAAATCTTTGTCTGGTCTGTGGCAAATCCCAAGCACCTGTACATTTGGGCATTTTTGTTGGGCAAATTGTCCCGGCCACCATACGGGTAGAGAGAGTAGTCCATCTGCAGGTACGTGAGATTTTGGAGAGAATGTGTGACCGAGCGTAACATGTGACTGTACATGCCCAGATATTAGATGATTCAGGCGTTGGGGGTAGTTTGCTCGCGTCCAGGGGCAAATGTTCAGACCTTCATCCGGTTGAGGCTGTGTCAGGGCGAGACCGGCACCGCCACAGAAGCCGAGATAGTTCCCACCAGCTGCGAGCCAGTAGCGAATGGCTTCGCGGCCAGCAGGACCAAGAGAGTATGCCTTGAGGCGGGCATTGCCACCAGGTACCAGCAGCATACCTGTATGTGTACTGCTCGAGCGTGTGTGTTGCGGCTTGCGTAAAAGCGTACCTTCGGCTATTTCATTTCCCTTAACTAGACGGCAAGGCAGCCCCAGTGCGCGTACGGCGCGCCAAGCCATGAGTCCCCAGATATGGGACTCATCCCAAAGAATAAAAATTGGCTGCTTGGCGAATATCATGCCATACTATCGCCGTCTTTTATGGAGAAAGCAAGATGGCCGATACCCTACCCAAGGGCTATGAACCCCAGAATGTAGAAGCCCGGTGGCGTAATCACTGGAAGGAAAACAGAACTTTTTCGCCTGACCCGGACGACGATGGTGAAGCGTACTCCATTGTCATTCCGCCACCGAATGTTACAGGCGCGCTGCACATTGGTCACGCGCTTAACCTGACCCTTATTGATGTACTATGTCGTCACGCTAGGCAAAAAGGCAAGAATGTGCTCTGGATACCTGGTACGGACCATGCGGGTATTGCCACGCAAAATGTAGTGGAGCGTGCTCTTGCCAAGGAAGGTAAAACTCGCCGTGACCTTGGCCGTGAGAAATTCATAGAGCGGGTTTGGGCTTGGCGCGAGGATTATGGGCACCGTATTCTCGACCAGATAACCGCCCTAGGGGCTTCTGTGGATTGGACGCGTCTGCGATTCACCATGGATGAGGGACTTTCTGCTGCAGTACGTAAGGTTTTTGTACGCCTCTACAAAGAAGGTCTTATCTATAAGGGAAACTATATCATCAATTGGTGCTCACGCTGCCATACAGCACTAGCCGATGACGAAGTGGATCATGAGCAACATCGGGGCAATCTGTGGAAAGTTCGTTATGCATTGACCGATGGTTCAGGTTACATCACTGTGGCTACTACTAGGCCTGAAACCATTCCTGGTGATACTGCCGTCTGCGTACATCCTGAAGACGAACATTATGCCAATCTTGTGGGAAAGACTGTTGTTGTGCCTATCTTGGGGCGTGAAATTCCTATCATTGCAGATAGTTATGTAGATCGTGAATTTGGTACCGGAGCCTTGAAGGTTACTCCTTGCCATGACCATAATGACTGGTCGCTTGGCCAGAAGCATAATTTGGCCTTCATTCAGGTCATTGATGAAAACGGCATCATGAAGCCGGAGTCTGGGCCATACGCTGGCCTTTCCAAAGAGGATTGCCGGAAAAAGATTGTTGCTGATATGGAAGCAGTTGGCCTTTTGGAAGGTGTTGATGAGCTGGATCATGCAGTCGGGCATTGCTACCGTTGTCATACAGTGGTTGAGCCGCATGTTTCCACTCAATGGTTTGTTGCTTCTACCAAACTGGCTCCTGCTGCGCGCGATGCTGTGCCCTCTCTTACACAGATTTTTCCTGAAACTTGGCTCAAGACGTATTATCACTGGTTGGACAATATCCGTGACTGGTGTATCAGCCGTCAGATCTGGTGGGGACATCGTATTCCAGCTTGGACCTGCCAAGATTGTGGCGAGCTTGTGGTCGCCGAGGAAACTCCTGTCTCTTGTCCCAAGTGCGGCGGCCACATTCTTAAACAGGAAGAGGACGTTCTGGACACATGGTTCTCTTCAGCCCTTTGGCCATTTTCTACCATGGGCTGGCCCGATGACACTAAGGACCTTCATCGTTGGTTCCCCACAAGCGTGCTGGTGACGGGGTTTGATATACTCTTTTTTTGGGTGGCCCGCATGATGATGATGGGACTGCACTTCATGGGTAAGCCACCTTTTGCCCATGTGTATCTACATGCCCTAGTACGTGATGCTACGGGCCGCAAGATGTCTAAATCGACGGGCAATGTCATTAATCCCCTTGAAATGATCTCCAAATATGGCTGTGATGCTCTGCGATTCACGCTTACGGCTTTTGCCGCCATGGGGCGTGATATCCGGCTTTCTGAAGAACGCATTGAAGGCTATCGCCATTTTATAAATAAACTCTGGAATGCGGCTCGCTTTGCCCTTATGAACCTGCCGGAGCAGGCACCTTCCCCTGTGGCACCAGCAGCAGTACTTGGACTGCACCATCAATGGCTGTTACATCGGCTTGAGGTTGTCAAGCACGAAATGGACAACGCATTGGAAGAATACCGTTTCAATGACGCGGCTCAACTGGGCTATAAATTTTTATGGAATGAGTTTTGCGATTGGTATCTGGAACTCATCAAGCCAGATATGCAAAGCGATGATGTTGCACGCAAGTCTACTGCACAGTATGTGCTGTGGCTTGGCCTGCGCGAACTGCTCATACTGCTGCATCCAATTGTGCCATTTGTTACTGCAGAAATTTGGACAGCTTTGCCCGTCCCATCTGGGACAGACGTGACGGATCTTGCAAAGGAACATTATCCTTCTTTCCGTCCCGAGTGTGAGCGTCCTGGCGAGGCCTCAAAGATGGAGTTTATCCAAGGTGTTATTGTGGCTGTACGTACAATAAAGGCTGAGTTAGGCATCAGCCCGGCCCACAAAGCTACTTTGCTTCTCCATCCAGTTGATGTCACACAGGCTGAGCTTCTGGAACAGAATCGTCCTTGTCTTGTAACTCTTGCTCGGCTTGAAACACTGACCATTGGTATGGAAGTGCAAACCCCAAAGGCCTCTGCTTCGGCAGTGGTCGAAGGATGCCAAGTCATTGTACCTCTCAAAGGTACGGTGGATCTCAAGGAAGAGCTGTCTCGGCTGGACAAGGAACTGGCCAAGCTTGAAAAGGATTTAGTGAGTACCAATAAGAAACTGCACAATGAGGGTTTTATAAGCCGTGCGCCAGCAGATGTAGTGCAGCGTGAGCGTGAGCGAGCCGAAAAACTGCTGGATACAAAGACTAAAATGTATGCCTTGCGCGTACGTTTTGCTGAGGCGCTGGAAGAAGAATAGCAAGTATTCTATGTCCTCTATTGACAGAGGGGCTAGGACAGGCTATGCATTACAGCTCAAAAGTTTGCCATGAAGGTACCCATGTGCAAACTAATTCTATGGAGGATGTATTCATGCCCACGATTAATCAGCTTATCCGCATTGAGCGGAAGGCCGTGGTGAAGCGCAAAAAAACCCCAGCTCTGCAGGCTTGCCCGCAGCGTCGGGGCGTCTGTACACGCGTATATACCACAACCCCCAAAAAGCCGAATTCTGCTTTGCGTAAGGTCGCTCGTGTGCGCTTGACCAATGGCATTGAAGTTACGGCCTACATCCCTGGCGAAGGCCATAATCTGCAGGAGCACTCTGTGGTGATTATCCGTGGAGGTCGCGTGAAAGACCTGCCCGGTGTTCGTTATCACATTGTCCGTGGCACACTCGATACTTCTGGTGTGACAGATCGTCGTAAAAGCCGTTCCAAATACGGTGCAAAACGTCCCAAATAACTTTTTTATCATTGGCGTGCGCCATGTATCATCCGGCTGCATTAGTGCGCTGATGATGCGGGGTTGGTGACGCCATTTCCTTATGTAAGGAGTAACCCCATGCCACGTAAAGGTCCTGTTCCCAAGAGGGAAGTGTTGCCCGATCCTATGTATTCTAGCCGGCTTGTCACCAAATTTGTGAATCGGCTTATGTACAATGGCAAGAAAGGTGCAGCAGAAAAAATTTTCTACAGTTCTCTGGAAGCACTAGCTGAAAAGACCGGCGAAGATCCTATGCGTGCCTTTGAAAAGGCTTTGGACAATGTAAAACCGCATATGGAAGTCAAGGCTCGCCGTGTGGGTGGAGCAACATATCAGGTGCCCATGGAAGTGCGGCCGGAGCGACAGGTTTCCCTTTCCATCCGTTGGCTTATCAACTATGCCCGTTCCCGCGGTGAAAAAGGCATGACCGCTAAGCTATCCGCCGAACTGCTGGATGCCTATAACGGGCGCGGTGGTGCGGTGAAGAAGCGTGAAGATACACACCGCATGGCCGATGCCAACAAGGCTTTCGCCCATTACCGCTGGTAATGCGAACCTTCCTTTTGTCAGCTTGATACGCGACGCCGCGTCCGTTAGGAAGCGGCGTCGCCTTTACACCACAAAAGCATCCGCAGTCGGAACGGCATGACCCACATTTTGGGCTGAGGGGCCGTTTTGAGGGAGGAACTACCGTGTCTCGCACCACCCCCGTAGACAAGCAGCGTAATATTGGCATTATGGCCCATATTGACGCTGGCAAGACCACCACTACTGAGCGCATTCTCTTTTATACCGGCGTCAACCACAAAATTGGCGAAACGCATGACGGCGAATCTACCATGGACTGGATGGAACAGGAACAAGAGCGCGGTATCACCATTACATCAGCCGCGACCACCTGTTTTTGGAAAGACTGTCGTATTAATATCATCGACACTCCCGGACATGTGGATTTTACCATTGAGGTAGAACGTTCTCTGCGTGTTTTGGATGGTGCAGTGTGTGTGTTTGATGCCGTGGCAGGCGTGGAACCGCAGTCAGAAACAGTTTGGCGTCAGGCTGATCGTTATCATGTGCCAAGAGTCTGTTTTGTCAACAAGATGGACCGTATTGGGGCAGACTTCTTTCGCTGTGTGAATATGATTCACGAACGTCTTGGAGCAAAGGCCGTACCTTTACAGCTTCCTATAGGAAGTGAAGATAAATTTGAGGGTGTGATTGACTTGGTACGTGGCCATGCTATCCGTTTTGATAAGTCCACCAAAGGCGCTCAATTCTCTGTGGAGGATGTTCCCGTCGAAATGAAAGAGCTTTTTGATGAAAAACATCACGAGCTCTTGGAAGCGGTCGCAGAGGAAGATGAAGCCATGCTGGATAAATATCTTGGTGGTGAAACCCTCACGGAGGAAGAGATTATCTCCTGCATTCGCAAGGCTACCATAGCTCGTAATATCGTGCCTGTACTACTGGGTTCGGCTTTTCGTAACATGGGGGTACAACCCCTGCTTGATGCCGTGGTAGACTATCTTCCTTCGCCTGTGGATATTCCACCCACGCCAGGTCATGTGCCGGGCAACGAAGAGGAGATTGTTGAGTGCCATTGTGATGATAAAGAACCTTTGGCCGGCTTGGTCTTCAAGCTCTTTTCTGACCCGTTCATCGGTCACCTTTCCTTCTTCCGCATTTATTCTGGCTATCTGGAATCCGGCATGACAGTTTATAACGCCAATACAACAAAACGTGAGCGTATCGGCCGTATTCTTAAAATGCATGCCAATAAACGTGAAGATGTCAAATGGGCTGGTGCAGGTGATATTGTGGCATTGGTTGGATTGAAGAATGCCTCAACTGGGGATACCCTTTGCGATGAAAAACGTGAGGTTATCCTTGAATCTCTCAATATTCCCGAGCCAGTCATAGAAGTTGCCATTGAACCCAAGACAAAATCTGACCGTGACGCACTTTCTGCGGCACTTAATAAGCTGGCGAAGGAAGATCCTTCCTTCCGTGTGAAAGGCGATGAAGAGACTAATCAGACGCTCATCGCCGGAATGGGCGAATTGCATCTGGAGATTATTGTTGATCGCCTTACTCGTGAATTTAACGTCAATGCCAATGTGGGCAAACCTCAGGTGGCTTATCGCGAAACTATATCCAAGCCTTCCAAATCTGATCTCAAGTACGCAAAACAGTCAGGTGGCCGTGGCCAGTACGGACATGTAGTCATTGAGGTGGAACCCAATCCGGCCAAAGGATATGAATTCATCAATTCCATCACCGGCGGGGTCATTCCCAAGGAGTATATTCCTGCTGTAGATAAAGGCATCCAAGATGCCCTCAAGTCCGGTGTGTTAGCGGGTTTCCCTGTGGTTGATGTTAAGGTCAATCTGGTCTTTGGTTCGTACCATGAGGTGGACTCTTCTGAACAGGCATTTTATGTTGCAGGTTCCATGGCCATCAAGGACGCTATGAAAAAGGCAAGTCCCGTACTACTGGAGCCCATTATGGATGTGGAAGTGGTCACGCCTGAAGAATACCTAGGTGACGTTATGGGTGACCTCAATGGGCGCCGTGGTCGTGTACAGAATATGGATGCTCGGGCGGGTGGTGTGCAAAGTGTACGCGCACAAGTACCCTTGGCCTCTATGTTTGGCTATGCGACTGATTTGCGTTCCCGTACTCAGGGGCGGGCTACCTTCACCATGCAGTTTGACCACTATGAACGTGTACCCCAGGCCATTTCTGATGAAATTCAAAAGTCGCGAAGCTAATATTTTTATGGGGACAACACGATAATCTTTCGTGAAGGATTCCGTTTTTTTCGCATTCTTTTTTGAAAGAGTATGAAGCAGAGATGCGCCGACAACGGCGCATCTCTCGTATGAGAATAAACCCAATTCGCAACATGCTGGGGAGAACAACATATGTTTGATGATTTACCCAAAGGCTTTCGTGCTGGAGCGGCGGAGGCGGGATTCAAGAAGCTAGGCCGGGATGATTTAGGTTTAATAGTGTCCGATTGCCCGGCTGTACTTGCAGCTTTGTTCACGCAAAATGTGTTCTGTGCTGCTCCGGTACATATTTGCAGAGAGATTTTACATAATTACGGAACTGCACAGGCTGTGATTGCCAATTCCGGTCAGGCTAACGCATGCACAGGAGAGCAGGGCTTTGTAAATTGCAGGATGACACAACGTATGGTGGCAGAGCGGACATGCCTTACACCGGAAGCCGTACTGCCCATTTCTACTGGTGTTATTGGTGCGCAGCTTAAAATGGATCTGTGGGCTGCGGCCATGCCTGCACTGATTGAGAGCCTTGGTACGCGGGATGCCGAGGGCTTCACGAGGGCCTTCATGACTACGGACGCCTTCCCCAAGTTTGCAATGCGTGAAGTGAGTCTGGAAGGCGGCTTGGTACGGTTGACGGTTATGGCAAAAGGCGCTGGTATGATTTGTCCTAACATGGCCACTATGCTTTGTGTTGTCCTTACTGACGCTGCGATAGGTCGTGAACAGTGGCAAGCCATGTTTGGACGTGCTGTGGAAGCTACCTTTAATCGTGTAAGTGTGGATGGAGATACTTCCACCAATGACACCATACTAGGACTTGCCAATGGAGCCTCTGGGGTGGCGGTAAGCAAAAGGGATGAGTTAGAAAAGTTTGAGAATACGCTGACGGAACTTCTGTCTATGGTGTCGCATATGTTAGTCATGGATGGAGAAGGCGCGGGGAAGGTAATGCATATCCATGTACATGGAGCTATGGACGACGCTGATGCCAGACTCGTGGCGCGCTGTGTGGGGCATTCTCAACTGGTCAAGACGGCCATCTATGGTGGTGACGCCAACTGGGGCCGTATTGTTACCGCAGTAGGCTACAGTGGAGCTCACTTCAATCCAGACGAAGTCAGCCTTAGCCTTTGTGGGATTGAACGCTTCCACAAGGGCCAACCTGTCAACGATGATAAGGAGGAAGCCTTGGATATGCTGCTTAAAGACAAGGATATCCAGATAGATATTACCTTGGGAGCAGGAAGGGGTAGCTATGATTTTCAGGCATCAGATTTAGGGCATGAGTATGTAAGCCTGAACGCAGACTATCGTTCCTAACACGCTCAACCGCCACCAAGAAACTGGGAAGGATATCATGATTATTTTGCTGATGGCTGGTCGGTTACCCAGTCCACAATTTGTCCCATGCGGCTGAGCGTGAATCTTCCGTTGCCTATAGGTTGTCCTAAATCTTCCATTTGACCATCCAGACGATAAATACGCCAATCTCCTTCTGGCATATCTCCGCTATGTATCTCTCTGTCTACGGCTTTACGGGCAACATCAGCATCGCAAAACAATTCGAAATCCTGTACAGCGGGATCAAGAATAACTTCAGCTCCGCTGGCAATGTCAATAATATAATTACCTGGTGCAGCTACATAAATAAAAGGGCACTCTTCAGGAGTAGGAAGGATCTCCGTATCCTTACTTGGAGGAGCACAGGCATTAAGAAATACTAGGGTCATCAAGGAGGAAAAAATCCGCAATATTATCATGTTATTTGCCTCAATGTCCTTGATGAAAACGGGTCGCCATATATTGAAGACGACGGATACGCTCTTCAATGGGGGGATGCGTACTGAAGAGACTTGCCATTCCGCCCATTGCATACATGGGCGTGACTATAAACATCTGTTCTGTACTGGGATTACCTGAACGCATGGGAATTTGACCACTTTGAACCGCCAGTTTATGTAATGCGCTGGCCAAAGCAAGCGGTTGTCCACTAATTTGTGCACCGGTTTCATCAGCCAAGAATTCTCGCGAACGCGAGATGGCCATCTGAATAATCCCTGCGGCCATCGGAGCCAATAAGGCTAGGATTAGTGCTGCAAAAGGGTTACCGCTACCGCCTTCATCATTACGATGTCCCCCAAAAATAGCAGTAAACTGAAAAATATTTGCCAAAGTGACTATCGCGGAGGCCATAACACCAGCAATGGTCTGGATAAGAATATCGCGGTTGGCAATGTGACCCATTTCGTGTGCCAATACTCCGCGAAGTTCTTCGAAGGAAAGCAGGTGTAAGATGCCCTCAGTCACTGCAACAACTGCGTTTTCAGGATTTCGTCCGGTGGCAAAGGCATTGGGAGTTTCTTCAGGCACCACGCAGATACGCGGTTTGGGGATACCTGCATTACGGGCAAGTTCTGCTACAATCTGGTGGAGTTGTGGGGCTTCTTCAGGTGCAAGTTCTCGTGCATGGTACATAGAGAGCACGATTTTATCAGAATACCAGTAGCTGCCCAGATTCATCAGGAGGGCAAGGCCGAAAGCGAAGATTACACCGGATTGTCCGCCCAACATGCCACCCAAAACAATAATGATGCCGGATAACAGGGCAAGAAGGAGAACCGTTTTTAACTGGCTGGTCATATTTGCTCCCAAGAAAGAGAGTGGTGCATTATGTGTTTATGCCAGATATACGCATTTTTCCAGAGCTGGCAAGGGAGTTCTTTTAGAACTAAATTAATGTATATGTGTCCAAGCCTTGTGGGCTTGCCACCAAAGCTGAAAAACCAGTAATGTCCATAGGGGCTTACGTAGATCTGCCAGGCCAGAAATGTGTAGATCCATCAGTTTTCGTACAATCTGAGGGTTAAAAATCTTCTGTTTTTGTAACGTGTCAACACTAAGCATGTCTTCCATGAGAGGTCGCATACGACCTCGAAGCCATTGTGCAACGGGGATTTGGAATCCACGTTTGTTACGATGCAAAATTTCATTTGGTAACAGATTGGCAAATGCCTTCTTAAGTAACCATTTACGCTTGAATCCATGTAATTTGTAGCGCACTGGCAGGCGCGCAACAAATATCGCCACGTCCCGAGCCAGAAATGGTGCGCGGACTTCAAGGCTGTGCAACATAGAGCATCGATCGACCTTGACAAGGATATCTTCAGGTAAAAATTGACGTACATAGACATGAAAAGCACGCGCTAGGGGAGAAGCAGCTTCACGGGGCAACCAGTGATTGTACTGTGTCTGCGTTGGAGCAAAGAGTATTTCTGGAGAAAGAAAATCAGGAATCTGTGACACAAAGGATGAGGAAAGGACCTCTCTTTGCATATCTAAAGTCAAAGCTGTGAGCATGCTTTGCACACGCTGCCAGGCTGGTGTATGAGCCGCTTGTAAAAATGTCTGTACAGCAAGGCGGGGATTGATATAGCCCGCAGAAGAAGGAAGTTTTTGCGCAAGAGGTTCAATGATATGGCGGCGCAAGCTGTTTGGCAGCTTATTATACCATTCTGCAATCTTGAAACCGATGTAGTGTTCGTACCCTGCCCAAAGTTCATCCGCACCGTCGCCACCCAAAGCGACAGTGACTTTCTCGCGTGTGACACTGGAGAGTAACCATGTGGGCGCCACTGAAGCGTCGGCCATGGGTACATCCATGCCGTTGATAATGCCGGGAAGGATATCCGCGCAGTCTTTTGCTGAGAGTACGTGTTCATGGTGGTCTGTACTAAAAGTCTTGGCTACAGTACGTGCGTAGCGAGATTCGTCATATGCGGTTTCGGTAAAACCAATGGAAAATGTCTTGATTGGGACTGATGATTGGGTGGCCATGAGGCCGGCTATGATGGTGGAATCAATACCTCCTGAAAGAAAAACACCAAGCGGTACGTCACTGATCATGCGCATTTGCACTGCACGTGTCATTAATTGGCGCAACTCTTCGCATAGTGTAGTAATATCTCGTGTATCACGCTCGTCTGGAATGGGCATATCCCAGTATCGATGAATATGTATATTCCCCTGTTCTAACAGGAGAAGATGTGAGGGCTGCAGGTTGCACACTTCTGTATACATAGTTTGCGGGGCGGGTACATATTCATAGGCAAGGTAGCGAGTGACGGATTGAGGATTTATCGTAAACCGAAGCTCCTTAACTTGTTCCAGTGCCGAAAGCTCCGAGGCGAAATACAGCCGACCGTGTTGTATGGTGTAAAAAAAAGGTTTTTTTCCAAAACGATCGCGCGCACAGAATAGTCGATAATGTGTAGCGTCCCAAAGAGCAAAGGCAAACATTCCGTCAAAGTGGGATAGGCAATCCGTTCCCCAGTGGCGATAGCTCTCAAGAAGAACTTCTGTATCTGACTGTGTACGAAAACAATGCCCTGCGGCAATGAGTTCTTTCCTGAGTTCATGGAAATTATAGATTTCGCCGTTAAATACAACGGTTAATCGTCCATCATGACTATGCATGGGCTGATTGCCACCTGACAAGTCAATGATGGAAAGCCGTCGATGACCAAGGCTTACAGGACCATGCGTCCAGACCCCTTGCCCATCGGGTCCACGATGGACCATACGGTCTGTCATAGCTATCACCCAGCGGGTTGAACTAGGTGTAAGGGGGGTGTTGTCTAGACGACAAATGCCTGCTATGCCGCACATGTACCTTCCTGCCGTGTATAATGCCTTATGAAAATATTTGCTAACTGCTGGTTGTTGCGATCAGGATCAAACATTTTTAATGCCAAGTCTTTTCCGTTACGGGCCAGTCGCGCTGCCAAGGGTGCGTCGTCAGCCAGACTTAGAAGGGCATCTGCGAGGGCTGATGGATCCCCTGGAGGCACAGCTAACCCGGTTTCATTATTGCGTACAACTTCAGGAAGAGCATTGACCGTTGTACTGACAACAGGTAGACCGTAAGCTAGGGCTTCAATGACAGTATTGGGAATGCCGTCGCGACGCCCTGAAGAATGGACAACACAGGGAGCGGCAAAGATATTGTGCGCATGCAATATGTTGGGAAGTTCGTTATGGGAGACAAGTCCTGGCAAATACACAAGGTCCTCCAGCTGTAACTCCCTGCGGAGTTTCAATATTTGTGCCTCCATGCGTCCCAGGCCCATAACGGTACCCCCTCCGCCAGCCAAAGTGAGTCTGAAGTCGAGCCCTTTGTCACGCAGGATGGCACAGGCCTGAATAAGTATGTCAAAACCTTTGGTAACATCAAATCGGCCCAGTGCGAGAATTCGCACTGGACGCGGCATGACCTGCGGTACTGGTTGCAATGACTCTTTGAATGTGTCTGGAGGTAAGGTAAGGCTGTTATAAATGAGTTCCACCTTCCCCTTGGCCTGACCTTTGTCGAACTGTTCAATGCGTTGCTTGTCTGCTGCATTATTGGCTCGGATAAAACTGGCAGCCGTCAGTTTGGCGCCAAGGTCGGGATCTGCCGGTTCTAAATTATCACCGCGTGCTGCTGTGGCAAAGGGAATACCCGAAACTTGCGATGCTACCCATGCTGCAGTTGCCGTACCTCGGGGCCATGGTGCATATATCATGTCAATACCAGCTTCCTTGAAAAGACGCCCTAGGTATAGGCCAATGAAGAAGGCCCAGAGATTTTCTCCCAACATTTCCCAACTGTGCCAGTGATAAAAAAGTATATGTTTTAGCAGTCGCATGAAACGTAACGGTTGTAATGCGAGAAAGTGAAAGCACTCTGCCAATACAGGTATCAGCGTACGGATACCAAAGGTATGGGTTTCATTTGCTGCGGCACGCATTTCAGTGGAACAGTGACGCAGATTATAACCATACAAACTGTATACGGATAGGGGCAGCAAATTCTTGAGGCCCTCAACTTCACGAAATATAAAGGGTTGCGTGAACAGGGGATACCATAGAAGGACATAGGCAACATGGGGTAATCCAGGCGTAAAGGTGGGATGTTTGCCCCAAAAGGTTGTTTTCGACATGGCAAGACTCCATGGCAAGGCTGATATAATAGATAGCCATATTGTTGGGATGGCATACCTTCTGCTCAAAAGAAAAACATGCCTGGATGTTAAGCTGTTACCTTATTATGGTTGGCCCTAAAGTTATGCTAGATAGTTATGCTGGTCCAGTCACCAATGCCCTGAAATGTTGGTGATGTAGGCCCAAGTTCTTTCATCAGTTCATTCATGGTCAGGCAACGTACTGTGTAGTGTGTATGCAACCACTCAAGCCAGTCGTCAATCTTACGCAGAAGGCACTGTACTGCGTCATTGTCGGGTAGATGCGGCGTGCAGCCAGGCATCATTTCGGAAGAATGCCAAGTGAGTGAAAGTACTTGGCCTCCGCGCGCAAGATATAGTGACGTGACAAATTTCATGGCCCATAGCGGGTGATATACAGGTAGTAGCGCCATTACACCCCAGTGTCGTAAACTGGCACGGATTTGTATCCCTGCTTTAGCAGGAATACGGCGTAAAAGGGCGGGCAATTTCTGAAACAATGGCGTTACAGTCAGCGGTACTTCAAAGAGATTACCTTTTGGTGTCGGGATCCAGTAAGGTATATTGGGGGCATCAAAGTGGTCAGGACCAGCCAAAGGTGTGCTGCCACAGTGCAAGGGACGGACAGAGGCATCTACCAATACTCCGGCCTGTGCCAGTAATGGCCATAAGGAATGTTGGGCATCCCAGCGCCCCATACGGAAGGAAATCATCTGCGTCCCCTGTATGCTTTGCCCTGCTTTCATAAGGGTAAACAGCTTTTCAGCCAAAAGGTCAGGGGGTACTCCTGCAGCAGGAACCTCTGTGGTTATGTCTGGTAGGGAAGAATCGTTTCCTTGCAGGGATAATGGGGGCGTGTTCCAATGATGCAAGTGTGCTCCAAGCTCTACCCCATGATCTTCACACAAACGGGCAAGCCTGTCACGCGAGGAGGTATCCGTCAGCACGCTATATGCGCAGAACAGTGTGGGCCTAACCCCAATGCGACACAGTGGCACAAGATGTTCAAGTGCAGCCGTATTGGTCGTTGTATAGCCGCGACGGGCGTAGTTACCTCCAAAAAGTCCTTCTTCTTCAACATCAAGACTTACGACGAGATACACTACCCGGCGGTGGTTCATGCATGGCCTTCAGCCGCAGCTCCGTCTGTTCTGGCGACTTCTTGTGGTTCAGCATGTCGGCAGCGTGCACATTCATTAGTGTAGAGCTGCAGCAGTTTTGCAATATTACGCTTACTATCAAACATTTCCGCTACAAGTTTTCTCCCCGTTTCAGCCATGTGCTGTGCATGTTCCCTATTGGCAAGCATTTTTCGGATGGCATTAGCCAGAGTACGAGGGTTGCGCTGTGGTACTAGCAGGCCTGTCTCTTCATTACGGATTACCTCGGCAATACCGCATACGTCAGTAGCAATAACTGGCATGCTATGTGATAGTGCTTCCATGATTACATTGGGGATGCCATCCCTGTCTCCATTTGCATGCACTACACTTGGCATTATAAGCATGTCATGATCGAGCATATAATTACATATCTGGTCGTGAGGAATGAATCCAGGCATGTAAACAACATTCTTGAGGCCTAAACGGTCACGCATCTTGGTAAGTTTGCGTCGCCAGCGGCCATCCCCGACAAGTGTGAGGTTCACGGGCACATTTTCTCGAACAAGGCGGGCTATGGCTGTCAAGAGATCGGGAAAGCCCTTGGTGCGGGCAAAGCGGCCCACGGCCAACAGACGGTAAGGGGGGCGCATAGCAATAGCACATGAGCCACTAGGGTTGAAGGTAAGGCTATTATACACGGTATGAATTTTTGCCTCTTGGCCAGCTGGGCAAAAACGACGCAGCCAATCAACATTGGCATGGTTATTGGTGCGAATGAATAGTGCGTCTGTTGATTTTTCGTGGAGTAACCCATCTTCAGGATATATGTCGCCAGCCCGTCCAGTGAAAGCATAAGGAATGCCCGTTAAATGCGAAGCAACCCATGCTGCTGTAGTCGGTCCATTTGCCCATGGGGCGTGGATGAGATTTATGCCATCGCGGATGCACAATTCTGCCAGTAAAAAACCGGCCATAAAGCACCAGAGATTTTCTCCCAGCGACTCAAGATTGCGCATGCGATGGAAAAACCCCCGGCGTAGAAGCCATAAAACTTTGCGCGGCGTACTACGCAGGAATCTGAAAAACGCACAGAAAATATGTCCTATGGCTTTCACACCCATGCGTTGCACATAGCCATGGTACGCTCGCATTTCCTTGCTGCATCCAGCGACGCGTTCTCCATACATTGAGTAGACGCGTACAGGCAAACCCGCTGCCATAAGCTGCACAACTTCGCGGAAAATAAATGTTTCTGAAGAAAGTGGAAACCAGAGCAGTACATAGGCAACCGCCGGCGCCGCGTTACTGCTCATTGGCATGCTCACGTACATATCTTTTCACGGTATCCCATGCTATGGGCAGCTCTTCTTTTACTGCATCCAGAGCTTTGCGAATATGCTCTTCCGTATGCGAAGCAGAAAGGAAGAAACGTAAGCGATCCGTGCCTTCTTTTACGGCGGGAAATGTGATTGGCATCACATAGATACCACGTTTTATCAGTGCATTGGCCAAAAAACCTGCAACCATGGCATCACCAATCATGATAGGCACTATGGCATATCCTTGGGCAGAACCGGTATCCAACCCAAGTTCTGAGGCGTAATGTACAAAAAATTGTGATATGTTCTGTAATTTATGCACACGTTCAGGCTCACGTATCAGTATTTCTAGTGCCTTTCGGCACGCTACTGCTACAATAGGCGGCATCCCTACGCTAAAAACAAAACCAGGGGAACCATATTTCAGAAATTCAATGAGATCGTGCCGGCCAGCTATAAAACCGCCGCAACCACACATAGACTTGGAGAGTGTGCTCATCCACATGTCTACTTCCGTGGGATCAATATCGAAATATTCATGTGCTCCACGACCGGTTTTGCCGAGAACTCCCAGTGAGTGGGCTTCATCTACTAGAAGCATGCAATCATACTGTTTTTTCAGTTCTATGATGCGGGGCAGATCTGGGATGTTGCCATCCATACTGAACAGCCCTTCAGTTACTATGATTGCACGTTTATATTCTGCACGTCTTGTTTTGAGAAGTGATTCAAGAGCTTCACAATCATTATGTGTGTAAGAAAAACGTGCAGCGCCTGAAAGTCTTGCCCCTTGTACCAGTGAATTATGTGCCAGTCCGTCGTGGAAAATGGCGTCACGAGGACCGTACAGGAAACCCAATGTAGAGACATTGGTAGCATGGCCACTCACATAGACGATACAATCTTCCACCCCATAAAAATCTGCGAGGGCGCGCTCTAGTTCGCGGTGCGGGGGGCGTTCACCGCCGACGAGGCGGCTGGCACCAGCTGATGTGCCATACAAGGCTGCTGCTTTAGTCACAACATCGGTAATTTCTGGATGTGCATTGATATCAAGGTAATCATATGTTGAAAAATTGAGATATTCACTGCCTCCAATGAGCGTCGTAGCCTTGGCAGCACGTTCGTGACAGAGAAAAAGGGGATTTTCCATCCCCATTTTGGCGCCCATTTCAACTAGGCGGTCAAAGGCAAGTTTAGAGCGATGCCGATTGAACCCGGAAGCGCAGGTATCTTCTGCGTGTTGGGGGGAAGTAGCCTGATCTGTCGGATAGGGAAGGGTATTCTTCATGCCTCATCCTCAATGGTATATGACCCGTTGTTGCTGGATTGATTTGTTCACAGCGAAACAACATAACGTTATAATTTACTTGAAAGATGCCGCTCTGGCAAGCAGCATATCGCAACTGTTTCAGCATATTGTCAATACGGGGGCGGCTTACCACAAAATATACTATTAAGAAATTTTATAGAAAATTGCAGAAAACAACAAGGCCTGAATACCTTGTGTTTACAAGGTACGCAGGCCTTGAAAAGGTAATTTTGTTTATAGGCTGTAGAAAATGAGGAATTGTCAGAGGGTCAAGAGTTCGGCGACACGGCTTTCTGTTAATCCCCCGTGGACGGAGAGAGCTGCTACGTGGTCATGACTGATCATGCCAATAGTTTCATTTAGCAGTGCGTTGGCTTCAGTATCATCCATATCTATCATGTTCAGAGACTGAAGATTGATCACATCATGAGATGTTGTGGTAGAAACAGCTGCGTCCTTTTCAAACTTGGGAAAGGAAAAGATGTCAGAGGGGGTAAATCCAGTGATCTTCATGGTGATATCCTTTTATTATGCTTGCCATTTGTAAGCGTAATGTCAAAATTGCCGCATTGATACGGATATCTCAACATATGCATATTAAATGCCAAAGCGGCACGGCGTAGTTTAGTCTTAAGATGTTAAGCTGTTATCATTATTATAGAGAAGTAAGCAATCCCGTAGCCGTGTTGAACCATCCAGTTCAAGAGGGAGCCATTTGAGTAGCTGCTGGTGATATGTCCAATTAAGTTCATCTGTGAAACACAAACGGACGGCTGTTCCATGCAAGCACTGCTCCCTTCCGAGTCCTAGGCGTTTAGCCAGAAAGACAAAAGGAAAATCTGTTTTTGCGGCCAAGCTCGGAATAAAAAAAACAATATAGAGGGCACCGGTTGAAAAGGATGGCCGCGCTATCTCTTCAGGCAGGCATATACATGCACCGCCAGCAGAAATGTCAATAAGCTGACTTGCCAGCAGACTTTCTTTTTTCTGCGTTCGCAAGAGTGTTGCTAGTTCTTCTCTTGTAGCCGGCGGTTTGTCGATAAGCAGTACGCTGAGTATCCGGGTATGCTCCTTATTCCATAAATAGCGTTTGTTTTTGCGCAAGGGGCGGACAGTGTAATTGTGGGGAAAGCGCAGGTCTAGGGTGCGCAACGTTCCGTCTTTGTTATCCTCCGTTTTGAGAATGATCCCTATTCCCCGAGCGCCCATTCGTGTCTCCTGGTTTTCACCATGGCTTGCGGCAATCTGAAATGAAAATTCAAAATGGTCGTCGGGATCCTTATTTTTGCCACTTAAGGTGGTTACTCTCTGCACGAAAACTTGCGCTTCACGACCCTGTACATTGCGTAGAAGCCCTTCGATGCGCATTTCAACGGCTTCGCCTTTCCGTGAAAGACAGCACGTTAATGTGATGGTAGACCCGCTGTTTTGAGCTTCTACTAAAGGATCTTGCTTTTTTGCATTCCAGAGACTGGACATAATACCATCGCTACGGTGATTTAGAAAATAATCCACAAAATGCCATTTGAGAAAAAGGCCTTTTTTCTACGCAAAGAAGAATTAAGTGGCCCCCTTGTATGGAGTGCCCACAGCCATAAGCGCCGGTGTGATAATAAAACCGTCTCCCGCACCGATACACCAGGTAATGAGGCCTGCAGCCAGACCAACGGCGATAGAGGCCAGAAAAACAGTGGTTGTGTAAAAAGCCGGGGCATAGGCTGATTTACCGCCCAGCATCTCGTGGAATTCATAGGCCTCAGCAAGACATCCCGCCAGAATGGGCACGGCCAATGCAAGTAGTATGAGCAGTTTTTTTCTGTTTTTCAGAATGGAAGTGGAGACTTCCAAATCCCATTTGGCGTATGCTTGGGAGCTGCTCAGCAGAAATTCGTATACTTGTCTGCCAAAACTCATATTCTCCTCAGTTACAGGGTTTCTGGCCAATGCCGAGGCATATACCCCAACAAAAAAGATTGTAGTTTGACATGACTGCAACTATGGAACATCATACCCATAACTATGTGAAATAATAAGCTGATGTGCGTATATTGTCTGGTGTGCCTTTTAGTTTACTAATATCATTGATCTTCCACATCATTTTTTGGATAGTTGCGAACTCTGGCCAAAGATGATCAATTCCATCCAGTCCAGCGCAAAGTCCAGTGCAGCTTTATCGCCATCAATGCTGTCAGCCATTATGGATGCTTGCCGCGCTGCAGGTACGTCCACATGGGCAAAGATGTGCATTTGGGAAATGAGTTCTCGGAATTTATCTATCTGAAAAAGGCAGAGCACAGCCATAGTCGCCATACGTGACTCCAGGGGCTTACCCGTGGCCCGTACCAAGGCCATGAGGCGCATGTAGCGGTCGTTGGCGGCATTGTAGTCAGACAATTCTTCATTGTGCAACCACTGTTCCGCAGTACGCTCCGTTCCTTTGTCAAAACCGTGGCAATGAGGTTCCTGCACAAGAAAAAAGCGTTCCTCAATACCATGTTCTCCCATTTTTGTACCACGTCCCAATGGGTAGAAACGGCAGGCACCAGGCCTGTTTTCGTATACGGAACAGCCACCGGGTGTCACAAATGGACAAGGTTCACCGGGCCCTTGTAACATACGGAGCATGGGCAGGGGAAATCCTGTATCAGGAAAAGAACGCATAGTGGTGAAGTTTGCAAGAAAAGTCTCACTGGCGATATTATCCATATGACGGCGTAATCGCAGTACATCATACGGTGTGAGAGGCAGAGTAAGCTCCGCACAACATTGGTTGAAACAGGGTACCTCAGGATTGCAATCAAAGCAGAATGTCTCACCGGAATGCAGTTCCGGCAGGCTTTCAAGGTAATCTTTGCTGGCGTCGTCCATGAACCGTACTTCCTTTTAATAGAATTTCTCTTCAGGATAACGGTCAGATGACTTTGTTCAGGGCGTATTCAATGATACCCTCGGCACCGGCTTCACGCAGACGCGGAATAAGGTCACGCACGACGCCAATCTGTACTACAGTCTCCACGGAGAGCCAGCGTGCGTCCCGCAGGGGCGATACAGTAGGCGAATTGAGTGAAGGCAACATTTCAAGGATGGCATCAAGATGGAGCGCTGGGGCATTCATCTTCAACGCCACAAGATTTTCGGCCCGCAACGCACCTTGCAAAAGAAGATCGAGCTGTTTGATTTTGGCGCGTTTAACGGGATTCTCCCAAGATATCTTGTTAGCTATGAGCACCGGATAGGAAATCATGACTTCATCAATGATACGCAGACCGTGTGCACGAATTGTGGTGCCGGTTTCCGTCACCTCAACAATGCCATCTGCCAGCCCTTCCACCACTTTGGCCTCAGTAGCTCCCCAAGAATAGAATACATCAACTTTTATGCCAATTTTTTCAAAATAACGGCGGGTAAGCCCCTCCAGCTCCGTAGCTATGCGCTTGCCTGCGAGGTCTGCTGGTTTTTGATATGGAGAATTACCAGCGACAGCCAGCACCCAGCGACAGGGGCGATTGGAAGACTTGGAATACGTTAGGTCGGCTATGCGAATGACCGCGTTTTCATGATTCCGTTCTAAGAGCCAGTCAAGACCTGTGATACCTACATCCAGTACTCCGGCCTCAATGTATTCGCCAATCTCCTGAACTCGGCAAAGAGAGGCTGCGATTTCGGGGTCGTTGATGTCTGGAAAATAGTTACGGGTATGTTTGCGAATTTTCCAGCCTGCACGCTCAAAAAGATTGATAGTGGCTTCTTCCAGCGAACCCTTGGGTACGCCGAGCTTGATGATGGGTGTGGTTCCCTCGTGCATGATGATCCTGTCCTTCATTTGAAACGTGTTGCACTGTGTCTGCAGGTGGGCAGTCAGTTCCCGTAGACGTGTTTGGGATCGAATATCTGCGGTGAGCAAATGTTCACAGTCCCATTGCGCCATTCTCTGAAAAAGCAGGAGCGTCTTCCTGTATGGCAGGCAGCCCCACCCAGTTGCTCAATCAGTAGCAGTACTGTATCGCTGTCACAATCAAGACGAAGCGCACGTACTTTTTGAATATTACCCGAAGTGGATCCTTTATGCCATAGTTCATGACGGCTACGGCTCCAATAGTGGGCTTCCCCGGTCTCTAGGGTTTTGTGCCATGCATCTTCATTCATATAGGCAAGCATCAGCACTTCACCGGTTGCATAGTCCTGTGCAATAGCCGGTACAAGGCCTTTGCTGAAATCGGGAGTAAAAGCTGTATCAGGGGCATGAAGTTTGTCTTGAACTGCGGCCATAGTGATCCCCCTGAAATCCTCCATTTATGCTTTACCTTATGATGGCAAGGATGCCCATATGGAACGGTAATGTTCCATTTACAAGCATCTGGAGAAGATAATTAGCACAAGCAAGTGGCATATTCCACGGTAACTTGCGTAGATAACACCATTGAATTATAATAGATTTCATATACGAAATCAATTATGAACTAAAAAGGACACGCATTGCATGCCGTAGTGATTCTCTGAACAAACTCTACGCATGTAAAGACACATAATGTGTGGATATGTTGTTATGTCGTTCTGGATATACGTGCGGCCTATGTGCGTTATCAGGATGCCATATGTCTGTAGATGATGCCACATGTAACGTAATGCCAGTTATAACAATGGTACAGCCCACAGTTGACACCATGGCGATTTCTGAACCGGAGAATGCCTTGCCTCGAGTGACGTTGGAGACACTACCGGAAAGTGTGCGTGCTGGCTGTGCTCGGGCAGGTTGGCAAAGCCTTATGCCTGTGCAATCCCTTGCCTTACCCTATTTACTGGCAGGACGCGACATCATGGTACAGTCCCGTACAGGCAGTGGCAAGACGGGGTGTTATCTGCTTCCCCTTTTGTGCAACATTTCTCCGGAACTCAAGGCTCCACAGGCTTTGGTGCTCACACCAACACGTGAATTGGCTTTACAGGTGGCACGGGAAGCCGCCGCTATCTTTACAGACACTGGCATCTATACAGCCGCCGTCTATGGTGGCGTAGGCTACAAGAAACAAGTAGAGACCCTGCACGAGGGCGCGCAGCTCATAGTGGGTACACCAGGTCGCGTACTGGATCACTTGCTGCGGCGTACGCTGGATCTGGGAGATTTGCGCGAGTTGGTTTTTGACGAAGCCGATCGTATGCTGTCCATCGGATTTTATCCAGACATGAAGGAAATTCAGCGTTATCTGCCGGACGGCTGTATACATACATGCCTCTTTTCAGCCACCTATCCTCCGCATGTCCTCATGTTGGCACGGGAATTCATGACAGAGCCGTCTTTGCTTTCCCTCTCCTGTAAAGAGGTGTATGTTGCTGAAGTGCAGCACCTTTTTTGTGAGGTGAAGCCCATGGACAAGGATCGTGCTCTAGTACGTCTGCTTGAGATAGAGAACCCTGTGTCTGCTATTATTTTTTGCAATACCAAGTCCAATGTTCACTATGTGACTGGAGTGTTGCAAGGCTTTGGTTATAATGCTGATGAGCTCTCTGCCGACCTCACACAGGCAAGGCGCGAAGCAGTGTTGGAAAAAATACGCAAGGGGAGGTTGCAATACCTTGTAGCCACGGATGTTGCCGCAAGGGGGATTGATATTCCACAGCTTTCACATGTTTTCTTGTATGAACCACCGGAAGATCATGAAAGCTATATTCATCGTGCCGGCCGTACGGGTAGGGCGGGCGCGGCTGGTACTGTCATCTCACTGGTTGACGTCATGCAACGTATGGAGCTGGAACGTATAGCCAGACATTACAAACTTGCCTTGCGGGAGCTTGCACTCCCCACGGATGAAGATGTCTCCCGGGTGGCGTCTACACGGATAACTGCTTTATTGGAATCGCGTTTTCGTATGCTTACAGGCTTGGAACGCATGCGTGTGGCCCGTTATGCGCATCTGGCCCGTGAGTTAGCGACACAGGGAGATGAAGATGACAATGGACTCCTTTTAGCTATGCTCCTGGATGCCTATCATCAGGAGACATTGCACATGCAGTGCCTTCTGGATAACTCGACTGCCTCAAACCGAGGTGAACGCCGTGGGCGCTCCCGGCGTTCATGCAAGAAAGGAAAAACGGAAAGCGCGGTAGGTTGTGATAATGCTTTTGACTGCAAAACAGAGCAAACCGGTCTTCATGATAAGAATGTCTCGAATCTTGGTACTTCGCGTCACAGACGCCGTCGCCGATCGCAACATTTTAACGCTGCCGATGTAAGTAGCCCGGAACTTCAGAATTCCGGAACAAGTAGAGAAGCTTAGGGTAGGATCGACGTGCAGGCTTTTGACTGTCAGACATCCCTTCTATCTTCTACAGCGTATACTGCTCCCGCTGAAGCTGTGCGTACGGCACTGGATAATTTTAGTGCGCTGTTGTCCGATGCGGATTTTACAGAGGCATTAGATTTGTTGCACGTTGGGCGATTCCAGTTTTTACGTCGCAGACAAATGAAAATTGAGCTTGGCGGAGTGTTCATGGCCCTGTGGCGTCTTGCCTTGGCACGTTCGTTCCCGCAGGATGCGGATCGTATGTTTGACGAATTTCGAGATACCTATGGCAGCAAGCATACAGATGAACAAAGTACACAACTGCTGCAGCGCGCTGTTGAATACTGGGCTATGCTGGCTCCACATGGAGATAGAGATTTCACTGAGGTTTCTCGCCATCTGTGTTCGTTCTCCGTATTGGATGCGCATGCAGTAAGAAGTATTCAGCTCAAGATGGTGCTCTATCTACGCAAGCTATACAAGTTTCTTTTTGAACGCCTTATTTAGCCAGTTCTCCAGCATCGGTACCGTAAAAAGATGTACATTCTCCATTCAGTTGATGCACTCAATCCCTTGAAGGGGACAGCTCTTACTATTGGCAATTTTGATGGCGTACATCTGGGTCATCAGGCACTGATCAGACGCTTGCTCGAAGTTAGTTTCACCGACGGGCTTACTCCAGTGGTTATGACTTTTTGGCCGCATCCTCGCCAGGTATTGTTCCCCGAGCGTGGGCACTGCCCTTTGACATCGCGGGAAGACCGTTTTGCACTGATGGAGGCCATGGGCGTACCCTATGTGCTTGAATTGCCTTTCACGCACGAGCTTGCCTCATTGGAAGCAGGAACTTTTGTGCGTGATATGCTTATACCCATGTGCCTACGATATCTTGTGGTGGGCCATGATTTCTCACTTGGACGCAATAGGGAAGGTTCTGTCAGTGTATTGAAGGAATTGGGAGCATTGCTTGGTTTCAGTGTAGAACAGTTGTTTTCCGTAATGGCTGATGCCATGGTTGTCAGCTCTACAACATTACGCAGACTCATAGCTGAAGGAGATGTAGCTAAGGCCGCTTTGTTGCTGGGGCGTTGGCATGGATTTAGTGGTGAGGTGCTGCATGGTGACGGGCGTGGCCACAGCTTAGGCTTTCCCACTGCCAATCAGCATAGGCCTGCAGTTGTACTGCCTGCTGAAGGTGTATATGTTACACAGGCTTCAGTGGATGGACGCAGTATGCCTGCTGTCACAAGTGTTGGGCGCAAGCCCACATTTGGCGAAAACGAACTGGGTGTAGAAACCTTCCTGCTAGAGCTAGATGGCAGTCAGAATTTATATGGCCACACCATGCGACTGGAGTTTGTAGAGAGGTTGCGCAATGAACAACGCTTTGCCTCTACTGATGAGCTTAAACGGCAGATAGCTGCTGATGTACGAGCGGCACGGCAAGTTCTGGCTGGGCGTTCGTTGTCCGGCTCTGTATAGCGATATCTGGATCTTTGTCACACGCAAATGTTTCTATATTTCACTGTGCGGTGTACGCGCCAACTGTGCCTGTAGTGCGACGCAAGCCTCATCACCAGATATGCCCAATCTATGGGCCAGGTGGGGAAGATTTTCTACCGCATCACAGGGACGCACATAAAGCGGCTGAATATCGTCATAGAAATACTCTCCGTGGCGGGCAAGCAGACACAGGGCAGAAAAATCTGGTGAGGACACCTCCGGCAGAGCAACTACTGGTGCATTGGCGGATACGGGGAGTTCTCCCATCCCGTCAAAAGATTCAAAAAGGTCATGGTTGCGGGAGAGGCCGCTGCCACAGATCCAGACACATTGCGGAAGACACATACCTTGAGGTTGAGTCCCTTGCGTTGAATCAATATGATTTACTGCTTCTTGGGGCGAGCAGAGTTTCACTTCTGCAAGTGGTTGTGCTGGTATACGTGGCCCATAGGATATATATGGCTGACAGTGTACGAGGTTTCGCCGGGCATGTGTGAGTGTCCAAATGCACACTCCATATGGCAGCGAACGGCGTTGCACTACTGTTGTAGCCAGGGCTTGCAAATAGTTTAGCCCAGCGAGTTGAGCCCTGCCGGTACGACGCAGGGCTGCAGCTGTAGCTAGCACAAGACGGATACCTGTAAAGGAACCCGGCCCACATATGCATGCAATGCGTCGAAACTCTATAGGTTGTATGCCCAAGGCAGTGCACATTTCCTTCAGTGCCGGTGTCAAGATTTCCGTAGCTCTGTCAGTTTTCCTCCATTCCTGCGCGCAGAGCATGTGCTCATCTTTGGTGATAAGAATTTGCAATGCTCTTTCAGCAGCATTGAGAATGAGTTCCAGACCGGTACCTTGGCTCATGAACCACTCCCAAACCATCCGGTGTTTTTGAGGATACGCAAAATATCATTGTATGTTGCCAGCAGCATGAGCAAGATCAGCAGGGCAATCCCTATACGCATGGAGTATTCCTGGATTTTTTTATGGAGCGGATGACGGAAGAGAATTTCCCATAAACAGAAGATAATGGTACCTCCATCAAGTACCGGAATGGGCAGGAGATTCAGTATGCCCAGGTTAATACTGATAAGAGCGGTTAGCGCCAGTAGTCCGGGAAAACCTTCATGTGCTTGTTTCCCAACCATTTGCATGATCATGATCGGGCCGCCTACCTGCTCTAGTGGGACTACACGTTCCGCCAGCTTAACAAAGCTCTGCCAAGTTAGATGCAGCATATCCAGTGTTTGGTAGAATCCCGCAGCTGCTGCAGCTGTAACGCCGTGCTCCACAAGTCGTACCGCCCCGGAACTGGTAATGCCAATAAGCCAGGCATTTTCTTCCTCACCGAATATGGTTTTACGGATAGAACGCTTTGGCGTTACTCTCACACGCATTTCTCTGGCATTATCTTGTAGTTCCGGTATACGGTTTTGTTTCTTGTTATACTGTACGGCAGCAGGATCGGGTCGGGATAGCACCAGTGTTAGTACTGTGCCGTTTCCGGCAGCAATGACGTCGGCCATGCTTTGCCAACTATCCACAGGAATGCCATTAATGCTTAGAATGGTGTCACCAGGAAGAAGTCCTGCCTGATCTGCCGGGCTGTCTTTGAGTACACTTCCCACTTGCGCTAGTGGCACTGGTGTGCCCCAGCCAAGGGCTAGCATCCAGCATAGCAACCAGGCAAGTAAAATGTTGGCGATTGGGCCTGCTGCCACTACAAGAAGGCGTTGCCATGCTGGACGCAGGGCAAAACTTTCTTTTTTTGAAAAGCCTTCAGGAAGTTCCGCAGGGTCGCTCTCGCCTACTAGAGCCACATAGCCACCTAAAGGAACCAAAGAAAGAGCGTATTCCGTCTTGCCTTTCTTGCAACGAAGAATTTTTGGACCAAAGCCTAATGAAAATGTGGAAACACCCATACCAAGGAGCCTGGCCACGGAAAAGTGTCCCAATTCATGAAAAAAAATAAGGCCACCCAATACAAGGATAACAGCAATAACTGTGGTCAGCACGGGAAACCTCCATGGCGAGCCATTGAGTACACCCTGTCACGGCTTTGTTCGTCAAGAGATGCAATACGATGCGCAAGGGTTTGAGCTTCCTTCTCTAAAGACGATTTTGTGGCGTTGGTTTCGGCGGCTGAAACTGAACAGAGAGATTGATGTCCTGGCATTGTAGTGTCGTAGATATTGAGCGTTGCAGCAATCAGTCGAGGAATATCCATAAAACTGCATCGTTCTGCGAGAAAAAGTTCTACGGCAGCTTCATTGGCGGCATTTAAGACGACACACCGGCCACCACGTCCGTCCAATGCTGTTCGAGCAAGTCTAAGGCAAGGGAATACTTCTTCGTCAGGTTCGTAAAAGGTGAGTGATTTTGCAGTTAAGTCAAGGGGAGGGACATTGACAGATTCACAACGCGGCCAGAGAAGGCATGCCGCAATAGCGAGATGCATATCGGGCATGCTTAATTGTGCGATCTGACTGCCATCCGTTAGTTCCACCAAAGAATGCACTACTGATTGTGGATGAACGAGTACCTTTATTCGTTCTGCAGGTACGCCATAGAGATGATATGCCTCAATGATCTCCAACCCCTTGTTCATAAGGGTGGCTGAATCAATGGTTATCTTGGCTCCCATGCTCCAGTTCGGGTGTTGCAATGCTTGCTTGGGCGTTACCCTGCGTAGTTCTTGGCTCGTTTTGCCTCTGAAGGGTCCGCCAGAAGCCGTGAGAATAAGACGGGTGATTTCCTGTCCACGGCCTGCCAAACACTGAAAGATAGCATTGTGCTCGGAATCCACGGGAAGAATAACCGCGCCCGTCTGCGTACAAATCCGTCGAATTAAATCGCCAGCTAACACTAAGGATTCCTTATTGGCCAGACAGACCACCTTGCCTGCCAGCACGGCAGATAGGGTGCCATTCAGACCCGCTGCGCCTACTTGTGCAGAGAGTACGGTGGAGGCTTCAGGTAATGCGGCAAGTGTTGCATATCCTTCTCGGCCAACAAGAATATGGGGATGATAGTCGGCAGGCAGTAAAGCCTGAATGCCCTTGGCGGCTTCATCATCCAGCACAGCAAGGTGTGTCGGGCGCCACTTTAGGGCTTGTTTTGCCAGCCGTTCGATATTACGGGCGCAGGCCAGACCAACAATATTGAATGCCTTTGGGTGTGCCGCCACTACATCCAAGGCGCTGCAGCCGATAGAGCCAGTGGAACCCAACAGCACAAGACCATGCACTTGTTCTCGCCGCCACATTTCACTGGGGGGCCCTGAAATATAGTTAATAAATGGCCCGCCTTGGTCGGGCCAGAGTTCAGCCATGTTTTGCAGACTCCGTACAAAGATTATTGTGAAGAAAACAGACTTAAAAGAAGAAAAACCACTGATCTACTACGGCCACCATGGGCATAGCAAAGAGCAGGCTGTCGGCACGGTCAAGAATACCTCCGTGACCGGGCAGGATGTTGCCGGAATCTTTTACATTTACAGACCGCTTGAGAGCAGATTCAAAAAGATCGCCAAGTTGTGCAAAAGCATTAACTGCAATGCCAAGTAAAGCAAAAGAAAGCCAACCCGTTTTCCCATAGATAGCTCCATAAATGGAGCAAAAGATGACACAAGCTACAAGACTGCCTACCGCTCCTTCGGAACTTTTTTGGGGACTAACCCGTGGCCAGAGTTTATGGTGTCCAAAACGTGTTCCAACGAAATAGGCTGCAGTATCTGAGATAGCTACAGCGGCAATAACAAAGATGAGCTTTGTGGTTGAGAGATAGGTAGCCGGCAGTAGCAATAAGGGTACATAGGCAAGGCCGGCCATGAAGATACCACTGGCAAAAAAAGCATTATCCTCTTCAATTACATCCCAGCGAAATAAAAAACTCATAGCAGCGAGTACAAAACCCGCTCCCAAACAGACGAGTGCGTCCTGCGGGCGGTGCATCCAAGAGAGACAGAGCATGCCCCAGCCCAGGGCGATGGCACAAAGCCGGCTGGAGATTCGCCCTTTAGGTCCCCAAAATAATGAATAAAACTCCCATAGTGCAAGGGCTGAAGCAAGCAGAATGACAAATAACAAAGGAAGGCCACGTAGCCAAAGGACTAAAAGAATCACGGCGGCTAAGGAAAGCCCCGTGATGATGCGGCGCACGTCGACTTTGTGGATTTCGGGATCAATGGGCATCAATTTGCTCCTGTGTTTTGCCGAAGCGGCGCGAACGTGCAGCATAGGCTTGAAGGGCCAGATATAATTGAGTTTCATCAAAATCTGGCCAAGGTACTGGTGTAAAGTAGAGTTCACTGTAGGCACATTGATAGAGCAGATAGTTGCTTATCCGTAACTCCCCGCTAGTACGGATGAGCAGGTCCGGGTCCGGTTGACCGGTTGTATACAGATGGTCGGCCAACGTCTGCTCGGTTATTTCTTCCGAGCGCATGCCTTCTTCAATGATTTGTCGCATGGCGCGTACCAGTTCTCCCCGTCCACCATAATTGAGTGCGAGGTTGAGCGTCATAGCCTTTCCCTCTTGTGTACGGCGCACTGCATGACGAAGCGCCGTGCGCTGAGGCAAGGGAAGAGTATCTATCTCTCCTAAGATTCTCATGGAGATGCCTTGTTCTTCCATATGGGGCACTTCACATCGTAAAAATTCTAGTAGCAGGCTGAAGAGAGCGTGGATTTCTGTCTGGGGACGATTCCAATTTTCACTGGAAAATGTGTAGAGCGTTAGGTAACGGATATTTATAGAGCGGCAAGCAGTAACAATAGTGCGTGCCGTTTCTGCCCCTGCTCGATGTCCAGCCTCACGGGGAAGTCCTCGTGCTTGTGCCCAACGACCATTACCGTCCATGATGATAGCAATATGTGTAGGCAATTTTTCTGGCAGTTCCGTCATGCAAAAGTCCATGCAACTAAAACACAGTAGGATTACTATAGGCTAAGGTGTAGATACGCCACCCCTGACAATCCATTGTATATTAGATTTCCATAATCTCTTTTTCCTTGATAGTACACTTTTTGTCTGTTTCTGCTACAAATCTATCTGTAAGCTTTTGTACATCTTCTGTAGCTTTTTTTTGTTCGTCTTCACTGATGGTTTTGTCTTTTTCGAGTTTTTTTAAGGCATCATTGGCATCTCGTCGTACATTACGCACCGCAACTTTGGCATCTTCAGTGTACTTACGAGCTACCTTGACTAATTCTTTACGGCGTTCCTCGGTAAGTGGAGGAACAGAGATACGGATGATTTTGCCATCATTAACTGGTGTGAGCCCAAGGTCAGATTTGAGGATAGCCTTTTCCACTGCAGCAATACCGCCTTTGTCCCAGGGTTGTATGGTCACAGTGCGGCTATCGGGTATAGCAACGGAAGCCATTTGGCTGATGGGCGTCAGCGTGCCGTAATAGTCAGCCTTGATGCTATCCACTAAAGCCGTGGTAGCCCTGCCTGTACGCAGTTTAGCAAAATCGCGATCCTGTGCGGTGAGGGCCTTTTCCATACGTTCTTCAGCGTCCAGAAGAATGCTATCAATATCCATCAATATTCTCCTTGGGGAATGGCTGGATTAGCCGTGAACAATAGTTCCCACAGCCTCGCCACAAACAGCGCGACTGATATCGCCGCCAAACATGCGGCAGACAATGATAGGTATATTGTTGTCGCGTACTAGAGCAAAGGCGGTAGCGTCCATAACGGCCAAACGTCGCGACAATGTTTCATCGTAGCTGATGGTATCAAACTTAACGGCATCGGTGAATTGTGCCGGGTCCTTGTCATAGATGCCATCAACCTTAGTTGCTTTGATAATGGCGTCACACTTCAGCTCCATACCACGTAACGCTGCTGTGGTATCGGTAGTGAAGTAGGGATTGCCTGTGCCGGCTGCGCATATGACAACACGGCCTTTTTCCAAATGGCGCAGAGCCCGGCGGCGAACAAAGGGTTCACAAACTTCTCGCATGGTAATGGCAGAGAGAACACGTGTTGGATACCCCTGTTTTTCCAACATATCCTGTACGGCTAAAGCGTTAAGCACTGTGGCCAGCATACCCATGTAATCAGCTGAAGATCGTTCCATACCCTTGGCAGATCCTGACAGCCCGCGAAAAATATTACCGCCGCCGATGACCAGGGCCATTTTTACGCCCATGGCTAAAACAGAGCCGATTTCTTTACAGATGGTGAAAACTGTTTCTGGGTCAATGCCGATTTTTTGTGCACCGGCGAGAGCTTCTCCACTCAATTTAAGCAAGATTCGTTTGTATTTTAGTGTGGGCATAGGCTTTCCACCTTGATGGAATGAGAATGGTACAACAAAAGTATAGCAAAAATTATCTGTGCCTTAAAGTCTTTTTGCGCGTCACGTATTGGTGAGTTGTTATTTTTAGAACCGTTTGTTGTTATACTTGGGTTTACTTGGCAGCAGGCCATTTTTTTACACTGAAGGGTATGCTTTGTGCCATTTCTGTCAGCGCGTTTTGTACAGCAGCCTTATAATGGGGTGAAAAGATAAGACGGAGCAAAGCGGTACGGCGTTCTAAAACAGTAAAGAAGGCAGTGTGTCCATATGCTTCGAGTAAAAAGCGAAAGATGGCTATATGTTCTGGGGCGATATGAATCAGTAGACTTGCACTGTGTGAAGTAGGCTCCAGAGATTGAATAGATTGACGAGAGCAGCGAAGTGCGGGAGGATTATAGCTTTGGTCTGGGGTAGCGAGCATTAGTACAATCCCAAGGCACGGGCTAGAATGACGAGGCTAAGACCAAAAACGATAGTCAGAAAGTAGTTCTTGCTCCACCAAGCAACAACAAGCGAGGGCAGGGCAACCATGAGGAAGAGGTTAGATGTGCTTATATTGAACTGTCCCTCATAAAAAAGGACATCTGGTCCTACCAACGCTGCCATAACTGCTACGGGTACAAAGGACAGCCAATGGCGTAACAGTGACGGTAGACTGTCTCCATGGAGAAAGCTCAAGGGTAACACTTTAGGTAGCACAGTTACAGCTACGCTGCCCAGTAGGCAAAGCAGTAGCGCAGAGGTGTATTGTGTGCCTTCAGACATGGGATCTCCTCTGCTGCTGCTGTGGATCAGCATTTGTCCTGTCTGTTCCTGAGATGGGTGTATTAAGCGGCGTGCCATCCCTGTGCGCCTTGCGCAACAATAAGTAGACGCCAATGCTCGCCCCCAGTACTGTCGCTAGAGCAATATTCCATTGATTCATGCCGATACTCCTGAAGGCGATGGAGAATGCAGCCGTACATACAGCCACGACTACATGCAGACGACTGACACACTGTGGCACTAAAAGAGCGAGAAACATGGCCGTAAGCGCATAATCCAGACCCAATGGTTTCACGTTCTGCACAAGCTCACCGCAGAAAGCTCCAATAATTGTTCCCGATACCCAGGCCAGTTGTGTACTGTGGTTACAAACAAAAAGGGTGGTCAGGTTACACTGCCAGCCTTGTTGGAAAGCGGTGACATGCACGGCAAAGGTTTCATCCGTAAGACCCAGACCCAGCAAAAAACGCTGCAAACGCGGCAGGAAGGTTAACCAGGGAGATTCTGCTGCAGATTGTAACAGATAGCGTAAGTTGACGATGAGGACAGCCGTGATGATGGAAAAAGCGCTCGCCCCTGCACCCCACATGCTCGCGAAAACAAATTGTCCTGAGCCGGAAAACATAAGTACAGACATGGCAACAGCTAGGGCTGGGGGAATATTGTTTTTTACAGCCAGTACGCCAAAAGCAAAACCCACAGGCAGATAGCCCAGCATAATGGGCACTGCGCGTTGCAGTCCTTCGGCTACAGGAGAGAGAGATTGAGTCATGACATAAGCCTCGGCAATGTAACAGAACAAGCTATGTACGCGTTTCGGCACAGGCTTGCAAGGCTTGCAAAACTTTGGATACAGATACTGCCGCGTTGTTGGTGCTTGTTTATTATTACACGGAACCGCAGAACCTATAAAAACACTGCGGTATGCATTTGTACATACTGTAATGCTTGTTGTCAGCGATGTCGTGCAGTTGCACAATCTTCAGTCGTGGGGTGGTGTGCTGCTTCATGCAAACGGTTTATGCGTTCGATGCTCAATGGGTGCGTACCCTTGCGTTGTGTGTTAGCGACAACACGAGGATTAACGAGGTGCAGTACGCATCTTTGCCCTGTGTTGTATGACGGCACAGCTTCACCATGCCGTGCAAAAGGATCATGAGATCAGTTGTTACATCGCCCTCACGAAACAGAAGTTCTCCTTGAGAAAAGATGTGTACGCGAGCGTGAGCGGTGAGAAAATGGCGTTCTTTGTCAGACAACGCGGCCAATGGGCCTAACGTCAGGGCTTGCTGGAGTGTTTGAGAATCACCGATATTCATGAAGATCTTTCCTGGTAAGAGGACACTTCAGGAATGTGCGGAAGTAGGCAGTACCCGGTGAACAGTATTTGCATGTCGGGGGGGGTGACATCGCAGTGAGTGCGAATGTACACTGGAGAAGGGAATTACGCTGTGACACGACGCATATAACGCCTTCTGACAGGATGCGGAAGGCGTTATGTGCGCCGGAACAGATTGGCTTGATGAGGAATGTGCCCTTTAGGGCTTGCCATAGGCGCCTGGTAGCTTGGACGACATGGGTGGTCGCTGGATGTAGGAGGCATCAAAAGCCTGTATATGGGCGCGTTGTCCTGCAGGGGCTGCTGGCGTGACAGAGGCCGCTGTGGCCGCTGTCGTGAAATTCATGGCATTACGCCCGTATGCTGCTTGAGCATGGGCACGAGGCACTGCTGTCATGGTGGGCTGCAAGACAGGCTGTGCCTTCTTGAGAACAGACCCTGCTGGCTGCATGCGTCCGGCGATGTCGCTGGCTGCCTTACGGGCTTCGGGAGTGTCGATAATTTGGGCATAGGCCCCACGCAGACCGGAGAGAATAGATTCCACACTGTCAAGAGATTCCAGGTCCATCTTTAGATTGGCGCGCAGTAATCGTGCAGTACAGAGCAGATAGAGATTATTTAGATTTTCAGCAAGACTGCCCCCTTTGTCCAGATTCAGGGAAGAGGAAAGCTCATTGATAATGTCTATCACCTTGGAAATAAGAATTCCCTTGGCGGCAAAATCCTTGGCCAGCATCTTGACGCGCGCCTGTTGGATAAACTTAAGTGCGCCATCATAGAGCATGAGCAGAAGACGTCCCTGATCTGTTGTGCTCACATTGGTCTGAAAGTATGCTTGTGCGGCTTTGTTCATATACTGTCCTTCCTGTTCGGCGTGCAGTTTATTACTTATTGGAAGAATTTGAACTCAACGAATTGATCTGTGATTCGAGCCGTGACTGTTGCTCACTGTATTGCTTCAACAAAGTTTCCAGATTGGCAAAATATGTCTTTTGTCGGCTTTCCCAAAGAGAAATGCGTTCTTCTTCCTTGCTGATTGCTTTGTCAATGTTCTCCATAATCTTTTTGTAGTTGTCGCGCAAAACCATGAGTGCGCCATTTTGTGACTTGAGCGCAATAGCGTCAGTATTTGTGCCAGATGTGGTGGAGACATTGACATCTGTAAATTGCAGTTCGTTCTTGAGAAAGGTATTGACCGTCTGGATTAGGCCTTCCTTGATGCGGATCTGCCCGGAATGCGCCCCTGCCGCCAAATTATCTATTTGAAACGAAAGGCCGCGTGCATCACCAGAGGCCACACTGTAGTAGTAGCCGGGCTGGCTCGTATCCCGTATGGCTTCCACGCCCCCTACATAGACGTGTTCAATGTTGCCGGTAGCATCCACTGTATAGGATACGTCATAAGTCCCACCCTTGGTGATACCGGAGACATGGCTGCCGTAGCGAAAATCAGGGGAAGAGCTTGCGCCTGTACCGCTTGCGCAGAAAAAATCTACCACTGCGGACAGGTTGTTGTTGATCATATTTTCATAATTGCTCTCGTCCATCTCCTGAATGGAAGCAATACTTGCAGCAGGCGCGATTACCAGCAAGCCATAGGTATTGCTGGTTGCCGTTGTGTCCATCTTGATGCCCAGGTTGGCCAGGTTGGCCAGGGTATCACCAGAGAGGATGTCCGAGGCGTCCGTACGACTGGTGAAGCCTGGAGGCGCACTGCCGAGCAGGCTCGTAAAGCGTGAATTGAACAGCTGCACTCCATAGTTGCCCTGCAACAGGCCGCCCTTTTCTGCAGTGAGCTGGGATGTGCTGTAATTACTGCTGCCGATCTTGTCGGGATCGTTGGTGGTTACTTCCTTGTTTTCATCGTATGATGTGTATTCGCGTATGGTGAGCAGCACGGAATTCACGGCGTCCAGAAAGTTCTGGATGGACTGTTCCACTGAAGCAATATCCGTGCTCACACTAATATTGGCTTTGCCCGTGCCTTGAATACTGAAAACAACACCTTCCAGAGCGTCACTGACACTGTTGGAGGAAGACTCCATTACAACCGGCCAATTGTCGATCTGGTACTTGGCATTGGCCGCATTCTGGATGCTCCAGTTGGAGGAGGCTGTCACCTGACCACTGATGGCTGGTCCTTTGGCATAACTGATATCGGTAAATTGCAAATAATAGTTGCCACTTGTAGGAATGCCGGTGCTGGTATCCATGACGTTACCGTCGGCGTCCACAAGATCCACGGTCAATCCCTGGCTGCGCATATCCGCCACAATGGCTGACATGCTTGTCCCGCCAGCATACGTAAATTGTCTGGTCGTGCCGTCGTTGACGGCGATAGTATATTCAAGGTCTGGCGGGCTTTCCAACGTATCCGTTCCTGTCATGCCGGAGATGGTTGTTACGGCATCCGTCTTGACCGTGACGCCATCCATACCGCCACCTGAGCCACCACCGCTAAGGTAAAATCCCGTAACCTGATCGGAAAACGTGACCGTATTGCTGTCGATGCTGCCATAGTTTTGCAGTTCGTTCAGTAAGTCCTGATACGTGGCATTCTGCGCAAGGGAAAAATTTTGTGTGCTTCCGTCGGCCTTTACCAGAGTGTAAGTGAAGCTCTTGGTTGGGTCGGCGTCTGGGCCGGCAAGTTGTTGTGTAAGCTGATCCTGTGAGATAGTAACGGAAGTAGAAAATGACTTGGTGACGCCAGAGCCAGTAATCTCCGTGCCCATTTGTCCCGCAGAGTTGGTGACGCCAATGCCGCTGTCATCTGAAGAGAAGCTGATACTCTCCACATTGGCAAGGCTCATCTCCCAAGCGCCGGCGTTGTTGAGACCCATATGCACCGTACTGGCACCGGAAGCTTGCGCAATCTGCAGGGCGGCATCCTTCAGGCTGGTGCCGCCGGCAATATTCAGAGTGCGTGTACTGCTGGTAATACCGTCGTTGATCTGGAGCGTTACGGTCTGAGCAGAAGGCAGGGTTGTGTCAGCTGGTGTGCTGCCAAGGGTCAGCGTGGTGGACGGCGTTATGAACGAGCTTTGTGTATCGGCATCGCGTCGATACATGGCTGCGACATCCGTCAGTGTGAGATTGCCACTTCCGTCAAGAGAGGCAATGTTGCGTCCTACCTTGGCATTGATGGCAGTGACAAGATTTTCGTTGGTCTTGTCGCCAGTGATGCGCACGGTGAACTTGTTACCGTCCTCCATGAGGAGATCATAGGCATAGTTTGTGGGGTCGGTCACTGCAGCGGCCATATCCACAAGATTGTTGGTCTTCCAGGTGGAGGTTGACCCTGTGGCGTCCATACCCACAAGATTGTTGCTGTAGATGACGAGATCGTTGTCGGCTCCCGTGCTTTTGCCTGCAATCTGGAAAACATATCCCCCGCCGGTCTGGACCAGGCTGATCTTGATACCTGGATTGTCTGCAGAACTGTTGAGCATGCTGACAAAGGAATCCAGCGTGGTATTGGCAGGCACATTCATGCTATAGTCCCGGCCTGCATAGCGGTAGGAAAAGGTCTGCGTCTGGCCGGTCGTATTGATGAGGTCGGTCTTGCTGCTGAACACATTACCGGTATTGGCCCAAATGGCATTACTGGCCATCTGGGAAACATTGATGGTATGCTGCACATCGTCGGCAGAAGCATTGGCCACTGCCGTGATGATGTTGGCGTCGCTGCTGACGACATTCTTGGTTACAAAATTATTCTTGTTAGTTAGCGTGGCCAGCATATTCTGAGCTGCACCTACCTGTTCAATGATCTTGTCAAAAGCGTCGTAACGCAGCTTCCAGTCACTCTTCCAGGCTTCCAGCCGGTTGAGCTGCGTGGATTCAACTTGCTTCAGCTTGACAAGAACGTCGTCAAAGTTCGTGCCTGAGTCGCTTAAGCCCCAGATGGCGTTAGAGCCAGAAATGCTTATAGCCATAGGACGCCTCGTAACAAAATAGACTTCCGCAGCAAAAGAAATCTACACGGAAACATTCACGGCCTGCCAATATATTGTATCGGAAGGAAATGCCGTGTCCCTGCGGATGAAAAAAGTTATGCAAGATGCGTGCAAATTGCTAAAAGGATATGTCCCCATTTCAACTATACGGAACGTAATGGGTATCCAGCACATTCTTTATCGGTTTTATTCAAAAAACCTTTAGGGGGAGCACATAGACATGGATATGGCAACGGGAGTCAGAAAAATGGCAGACAGTATTGTAATGATGTATCGGATTTTTTAGCGAAACATCAGCTAGTAAAATTTTCCCAATTGGCTAACAGGCGCCGCAGGGCATTTCCCCGGTGGCTGCAGGCGTTTTTTTCTTCCCGGGTCAGCTGTGCAGCACTTTTACCAAGCGCTGGAATCCCAAAAATGGGGTCATAGCCAAAGCCATTACTGCCGCGGGGTTCGTGTAATATCCTGCCCTCCCAGATTCCACGTGCGACAAATTCCTTTCCATCGGGGCGTACTGCGGCCATGCAGCACACAAAACGGCAACCGCGTGACTCCTCTGGAACATTGGCAAGTTCGTGCAGGAGCTTGCGCATGTTACGGGCGTCGCGGCTTTCTCCGGGCAGGCTTTCCCAGTCGTTGGAATATCTCGCAGAATGTATGCCCGGTGCACCGTCAAGGGCATCCACTTCCAGTCCAGAGTCATCGGCTACACTTAAAAGACCGGTGATGGCAGACACGGTGCGTGCCTTGATCAAGGCATTTTCCTCGAAAGAATCGCCATTTTCTTCTATGCTGCCAATTTCGGGAAAATTCGCAAGACCAAGCACGTCCACGCCAAAGGAATGCAGCGGCTCTGCCAGTTCACGAATTTTTCCATCATTCGTGGTGGCTAATATGATGCGTTGGAAAGGTGCAAGCACAGGCATATCCATATATTGTTTTCTCACATCTTTTGTATGCAGCAATAGCCCGGTGCCCTCAGACACCGGGCTATTGTTATAACTTTATTCTCTAGGCCTGATGTTCCATGTACAGTATTTCGCCAATATACATATGGTGAGGATCAACACCGTCATCGCCACTGTAAAAGGCCGCAACGGCGTCTGCCGGGATGCGTTCCTTTTTGAGCTGGTCACTATAGAGTTTTTTGCATAATAAAGTCAGCGTGGCCTGTTCGTAACCTACACCCTCGCCCACGGCCTTGGGCGTAAGACGTGTTAAAGCCAGTTTGTTCCCATCCTTGCCGGATTTACTGCCAAGGATGCCCAGGTCTTTCCTGAAATCCTTGGGAAACCAGCAAATGGTAAACAGATCGTGCCTCTCCATGAAAGTAAAAGTGTATCGTACAGGTTTCACAAAGACCGTGGCGATGTTTTTGGCGTGACCAGGGCCGCCCCAGAGAGAACCGAGCTGTCCCCAGCTGATCGTCATGGCATTATGGTCGGCCATGGTTCCTGCAGTGAGCAATCCCCATTCGTTGTTGAACAGACGAAAAATATCTACATGTAAACTGCTGATCGCATCACTATTCATGACTATTTCTCCATTCACGATGGGATTGACGCTTAACCTAGTGGCTGTGCCACGGAGTGTGTGATGTATGTCTTCCAGCCATGCGGCAGAGGCAACTCTGCATCCAGAACCTCATGCTTTTGGTACTTTACGCAGTTGGCCAGACCGGCAGAAGCACAGTACAAACCTACATTCTGGTACATGGAACCCACATGCATGGCAGCAAAGCGATCATCCTCGGGGGCCGTATAGAGCAGTATCAGCCCTGCTCTGTCAAAGAGGGGACGCTTGTCCCCGTCCAACACACGCGAAATAGCGTGTTTTTGGGGCAGATATTCCCATACACCATCACCACGCACGGCATAGACTGCCACTTGTTGCTTGTCCATAGCTGTGGGGATGACATGCCTACCATTTGCTCTGTTGACTCCCCAGGCTGCCCAGAGCAGCCCGCCGAGGGTTGGCAAATCCACATCGTCGTGGCTCAAGTTGCGATTAGTGTGGCGTTCGTTGAGGCAGGTCATGAGAAGCTTGCCGCTTTCCATATTAGGTTTGGTAAGATTCATGGTTGATCTGTTGCCTCCGGCAAGGGCAAGCCCTGGGGCCGTCAGCGTCACTGCGGCGATAGCTGCACCGGTTCGTAAAAAATCTCGCCTGTCCATATCATCCTCCTTGGTGTGGTGCGTCAACAGTAAGTGAGCTTGCCGCCGATGATAATGCTAGCGTGGTCGGAAATCCACAGGGACTCGGACCCGGCTTCCGCTTTTATTGGTAAACAGCAAAAAACCGTGTTCTAATCCATAGAGATAGAGACGGCGTGTAATGTCCACATCCTTGCGGCAATAGGTAGCAATACTGTCCAAACGACCCTCTTGCCACCATTGTAAAGCCTGTATACCGTCAGAGCTTTTAGGTTCACACAGCGTAGCTTGGCCGAGATTGTTGAGAGAGAGGCGATAGTTGAGTCGTTCTGTCAAGCGCTGGAGCAGATCCAATCCTGGCAGGTTACGCAGGTCATATGGAGCAAAGGGACGCAACACGGCATAGTCAAAACGGAAACTGTTAAAGCCCACTATCAGCTCTGCAGAACATAACCGTTGGAAAAGGCCGGCCAATTCTTCCTGCTGATAGGTATGGTAGTTGTCATCCTTGCTGTCATAGACAACGGCTATACTTACCCCCATTTTATCTGCCCTGTGCCATCCTCCCACCTCTGCAGCTGAACGGCGTGTTTCAACATCAAAAACAACGTAGTGGCCGGGCGGTGGTACAGCGGTATAGGAACTGTCTTCAATAACTGCATTTTTTTGTATAACGCAGTTCCTCGCAGGATAGCGTGTCACGTCAGCCCGTTGCAGTTGTGTTTGCGTGGCAGTGTTACCCGTTGTACTTGCAGCACGAGTTGCCACTTCATGCGGCGTACCCACGTCAGGGATTTCAAATCTCGCTGGAGATTGGCTAATTTGTAGTTCGCAATACAGCCTTTCCCCTTCTGTGCCAGGGGCGAGCAATTGGCGCATGAGTTCGAGCGCGCCTTCTTTGCTAATGGGTCTGTTCCCAGATCCGCATTTTGGAGAATGCACACAGGAAGGACATCCATCTTCGCAGGTACAGCCCTCTACAGCGCGCAAGGTGGCTTCTAACAGTGACCGTGCTTCTGGAAAAGCCTGTCGTGTCAAGCCTGCCCCACCAGGCAGGCCATCATAGATGAAAACACATGCTAAGCCCGTCTGTGGGTGTAGTGGAGTTGAAATGCCGCCAAAATCGTTACGATCCGCCATGACCATTAGAGGTAGCAGGCCGATTGAGGCGTGCTCCATCGCATGGATGGAGCCCATAAAATGCAGGAATTGGGTTTCCAGTGCTGTCCTGATGGTGTCCGGAATAACAAACCATAGTCCCTCTGTTTCGAAGATTTGGGGAGGAACCGTAAGTGGAACAACAGTGAGCAGTCTGTTGCCAGATGTACTCCGTTTTTCGTAACCGGTAATAGTGTCGGTAATACGTAATCGGCCCCGGCAGACCAGCGCACGTCCTATGGAACGGCGTTCAAATTCTTCAAGAATGTCGGTATGTTTCTGCCCGCGTGTTCGTGTGAACCACGAAACATTGGCTGCCTTTGCGATTACGCGTGCGCGACCGGCATCCACTTCTTCTATAACATAACTCTGACCATGATGCAGATATACTGCGCCAGGATGTGTTTCGCGCCAGGCACGAAAGCCATCTACTGAGCCAATTATGCGTCCCTCTGTGTTTTCGATGGTGAAGGTTTGTCCGGTGCCGCGTAGATCTGTATGCCGTTGTGGTCGTTTGCGTGTAGCCACAAGCTGCGTGCCATCTGCCGTCCATAGTAACAGTCCCTGCATATTGAGCTTTTTCACAGCTGCGTGTGCAGCCGAGCTTTGTAGTATGGGCTCTCCGGGGGACAGGGGCTGCTCTGCAGCGGCACATTCCAGATGGCGGGCTAAAATGACATCATTGTCAGGGTTGACAACAGCTTTTTCCGGCGGACGGGTGAAGAAATCATTGGGGTTTCGGGCAAAATACTGATCCAGTGCATCTTCGCCGGCCACAACGATGACGACCGATTCCTGTTGAGCACGGCCTACGCGTCCACCTCTCTGCAATGTGGCCATGACTGTACCGGGATAACCTGCAAGAATACAGACATCGAGGCCTCCAATGTCAATGCCCAGTTCCAGAGCGCTGGTGGTTACAACTGCCAGCAGATCGCCTGAGGCCATACGCATTTCAATGCTGCGACGTTCTTCCGGCAGAAAACCGGCACGGTAAGCGGAGATTCGCTTTCCAAAAGCACCGGATTGCCCGGTCCATAGACTGATGAGTTCGGTCATACGTCTTGAACGGCAATAGACAATGGTGCGCAGGTTACGGGCAAGAGCAGCCTTGAGCAGATTAATAACCGCTGTGGCCGCACTTTGTTCGGGATTGAGAAAGATGAAATGTCGTAGCCCCTGCGGAGCCCCAGAGGCGGTGATAACTACAGGGTCGTACGCTGCAGGGTTTGCCTGTGTCCCAGTGAGGGCGACAGCCAGCTCTCCAGGGTTGCCTACGGTGGCGGTGCACAGGATATAGACAGGTTGCGTGCCATAGCGCAGTGTGAGCCGGTTAAGCCGTCTGAAAACCTGCGCCATGTGCGCACCAAAAACGCCACGGTAGGTATGTGCTTCGTCCACTATCACAAAGCTCAGGCCAGCCAAAAAGGATGCCCATTGTTCGTGGTGCGGCAAAATGGCGAGGTGCAGCATCTCGGGATTACTGATGAGAACAGTGGGGGGATTGCGCCGTATCTTGCGACGAAAATGGTCACTGGTATCGCCATCATAGAGTGCAGCAACAGGGCGGCTTTCTTGAGGCCAGCTTTGAACCAGTGCATTGAAGACAGCCAGCTGATCTTGTGCCAGAGCCTTGAGTGGAAAGAGATACAGGGCCCGGGCGTCGGGATCATGCAGGAAACGTTCAAGAACGGGCAGGTTATAAATGAGGCTTTTGCCACTGGCCGTAGGCGTTGCAACCACCACGGAATGACCAGCACGAATATGGTCTGTTGCCAGGGCCTGATGGCTGTATAGGCCATGAATACCGCGTTCGTTCAGCAAACGCGTCACAGCAGTGGGCCAAGGCTGGCGCGTAGAGGCATATTGTGCTTCACAGGAGGGCAGTAAATGATGACAGGTGACTTGAGAGCCAAGTTTTTGTGATGCTAAAAGAGCTGCAACATATTCCCCCACGGAAGACGTGGGCGACGTATAGGGCATATGGGGCATCAAATCTGTTCTCTCGATTGGACAGTTTGAGGGCCCATGTGGCGCAGTACGCGCGCAGGTACTCCGGCGGCCATGCAGAAGGGCGGGATATCATGCGTGACTACGCTGCCTGCGCCAATAATAACCCCTTCTCCGAGCGTCACACCTTTAAGGATGATACTATTCATGCCAATCCAGGCATAATCACCAATAGTTACTGGACGGTCATTTGCCGTGCCAGGTTCTTTCGCTCTGGCCTCTGGGGGCCAGTGGGCATGGAAGTCCGAATCCGTAATGATACAGTTGGGAGCCAGCATGACCTGTCGCCCTAAGCGTATGGTTTGGGAACGAGCCGTAATGGAAGCTCCGCTGCACTGGCAATCAGGACCGATGTCAATGCATGCGCCTGGGCCGAAAACTCGTAGACGCGTGGGATGATGCAGCGCCGCTGCCGTTGCCCGTCGCCATGAGGAAATGATGTTTGTTCTTGCACCAATACGGATGCGTCCACCCGGCCAGCGCAAAAGTCCTACAGGGCCGTGTGCCGTAACGTTCGCCCCCAGTTCAATCCCCAAAAGGCGGGCCTTGGTCCTTAGGCGAATGGTACCCCAGAAAATCCCCCAGAATCGCATGGTCTGCAGGCTCACATAGGAAAGGATATTTGCTGGTGTGATGCCCCGTTCCAGGGCTTTTTTCAGAATATTCATAGAGGCGTTTGAAAAAAGCGTTCCGGACCATCGTGGACAATCCGGAACGTGTCAGTCATCTGCTAATAGGCGTGATCGTCTTTAAGATCCTCATGCGTAACAGGTGTGGAGAAAAGCCGGTATGTCCAGAACTGGTATGCCAATACAATGGGCACCATAACCAACGCCACTCCCAGCATTATTTTGAGCGTCAGCGGACTGGAGGCGCCGTTGAATGCTGTCACTGTGGCGGCAGGTTCTAATGAGGATATGATCATGCCGGGGAACATGCCCACCACCCCAAAGAATGTCACACCGAGTATGAATACCGCACTGCTACCCCAGGCCAGCCACAATTTCCCTTCCCGCAACATGATGCGTGCAAGGATAAGCCCTGTCAGTGCCAAAACAGGGAGAACCAATAGAACAGGGATGGTCAGATAGTTGGCAAAGAGGTTTGTGCGCATGACAGTGAGCAGCAGAAAGATGATGAGCAACACCACCACCACCGGCCAGATAAACAGGGCAGTGGCCACTGCACGGGTTTGCAGTGTCCCGCGGCATTTGATGGCAAGCCATAGAGCACCATGCAGTACAAACATGCACAAAAAGAATATACCCCCTGCAATACCATAGAGATGCATCAGGGAGAGCAGATTGCCATGGAAGATGCCTTGTGCGTCCACAGGGATGCCCATGAAAAGATTAGCAAAGGCGACACCCAGAAGTACACAAGGAACGATGTTGGCAACAAAATGTACTCCGTCCCATAGCGTCCGCCAGCCGGCATGCGCAACTTTGTTGCGAAATTCAAAGGAAACTGCTCGGAAAATGAGCGCAAAAAGCAAAAGCAGCAGAGGGGTATACAGGGCACTGAACATAACAGCATATGCCTTGGGGAAGGCTGCAAATGTCACGCCGCCTGCGGCAATGAGCCATACCTCATTGCCATCCCAGAAAGGGCCTGCAGCATTGTACATGATACGACGTTCACTTTCGTCTTTTCCCAAAAAGGGCAGGAGTGTGCCTATCCCCAGGTCAAATCCGTCAAGAATAAAAAACATGGCCCAGAGCAGTCCCCAAAGTATGAACCAAATCGTCTCCAGCATGGCTATGCCTCCCGGGCTTCCGGGCCCTTTATCGCATATTTGCGCAAAAGATATATGTCGAGAATGCCCAGTAGGGTATATACCACGATAAATGCGCCTAACGACATGGCAATGTTTTCAACGGGCACAGGGGATACTGCGTCTGACGTGCGCATAAGCCCGTACACTATCCAGGGTTGGCGGCCAATTTCGGCTACAGCCCAGCCAAGCATCAGAGCGAGATAGGGCAGGGGGATATTCCACACCAGTGCCTTGAGCAAAAATGGACTGGGGTTTTCTTTTCTGCATTGGAGTGTGGCCCAGAGCGTGAGCAGCACAAACAGTCCTCCCAGAGCAACCATACTACGGAAGCTCAGGAAGGTTGGCAGTATCGGAGGTCTGTCATCCTTGGGAATGTCTTTGAGCCCCTTAACTTCGGCATTGGCGTCACCGTAGGAGATCCAGCTCAATAAGCCGGGAATGCCAAGGGCTTCCACAAAATTGCCTTCGTTTTTTGTATCGGGCAAGGCCAGAAGATAGAAGGGGACATTGCGGCCTGTCTCCCAGTGGGATTCAAGAGCTGCTAACTTGGCGGGTTGATATTGTGCCACATTTTTGCCCTGTATATCCCCTGCGAAAGCCACGAGGAGCGTCAGAATGAGCGTGTAGGGTGCGATCATGCGGAAAGATCTGCGAAAAAATTCCACCTGACTTCCGCGTAGCAAATGCCATGCGGAAATACCCAGGACAAAGAATCCCCCCAGAGCCCAGGCGCCCAGTACAGTGTGGGCGTACATACCCCAAGCATAGCCGTTGGAGAGTACGTCAAAGAAACTTGTCAGTTCTGCACGCCCCGCGGCGGCATTGACCGTATAGCCGACGGGATGTTGCATGAAACCGTTGGCAAGGATGATCCACAGTGCAGAAATATTACCCGCAACGGCTACCAGCCAGATAGACATTAGATGTAGCTTTTTCCCCACACGGTTCCATCCGAAGTGCCAAACTGCCAGGAAGGTGGACTCCAGAAAAAAGGCGACTGTGGCTTCAATTGCAAGCAGAGAGCCAAAAATATCACCAACGTACTCGGAATAACGGGACCAGTTGGTGCCGAATTGAAATTCCAGAGTGATGCCGGTCACAACGCCTAACGTAAAATTGATGATGAAGAGTTTGCCCCAGAACTGCACCTGTTTTTTCCAGAATGCGTCGCTTGTGAGCACATAGCGTGTTTCCATCCAAGCGAGGATAAGGGAAAGCCCGAGTGTCAGCGGGACAAAAATAAAGTGAAAAAAAACGGCCACGGCAAATTGCAAACGCGAAAGCAGTACAGCGTCCATGCAGGCCCTCCTTACTTTTCTGCACCTATCCGGTTTTTTTAGCAAAGGCAAGCTCCACTCGTATGGAAAAAATGCTGTTGGGGCAGATATGCCTCTTGAAAATTGTGCGACTGGCATTACTTATGGACAATACCATTTCAGGAGGTTTGTTATGGCAGAGGCAGGCAAAAAAACGCGCCAGTTTCGTGCCGAGGTGCGCAAGGTTCTGCACATCCTCACCAATTCACTGTACACCAATCGCGAAATCTTTTTGCGAGAGCTTATTTCCAATGCTTCTGATGCACTGGACAAGCTGCGTTATCGCATGAATCGGGGTGAAAAGCCCCGTTATGACGATGTGCCGCTGGAAATCCGCATACACCTCGACAAGGAAGCAAAAACGCTGACCATTGCTGATACCGGTTTGGGCATGACAGCAGACGAGCTTGTGGACAATCTGGGTACCATCGCCAAATCTGGATCAGAACAGTTTTTGGCCGAACTGGCAACTGCGCAGGAAGGCAAGAACGCGGATACAAAAAGTGAAGATGCCTCCAATATCATCGGCAGGTTTGGCGTCGGCTTTTATTCGGTCTTTATGGTTGCCTCAAAGGTAGAGGTGACATCACGTCCAGCCTTTGGCGATGATGAGACGGCCAATGTCTGGACCAGCGATGGCCTGGGGACTTTTACCATTGCGGCTGCTGATTGCGAAAAACAGCAGCAGGGCACTATTGTCAAGGCCTGGCTCAAGGATGATGCAACGGAATTTCTTGAAAAATTCCGGGTGGAATCGGTAATCCGTAAGCATTCGGCCTTTGTTCCCTTCCCGGTCTATGTGGATGACAGTCAGGTCAATACACAGCCGGCACTGTGGCGTGAACCCAAGTTTAACATAACCAAGGATCAGTATAGCGCATTCTACAAAGCTATCACCTATGATGCCAAAGATCCTCTGGATGTGCTGCACTTTTCGGCTGATGCGCCTGTGCAGTTCAACGCCCTGCTTTTCACACCCGATGGCGAGCAGGATTTCTTTGGTGCGGAGCGTGACGCCTGGGGGTTGGATCTCTATGCCCGGCGCGTGCTCATCCAGCACCGTAACCAGGAACTTCTGCCCGAATATCTCGCTTTTCTTAAGGGCGTGGTTGATACAGAAGACCTGCCGCTCAATATCTCGCGTGAAACCCTGCAGGAAAATGTGGTGCTACGCAAGATCAATCAGGTGTTGGTCAAGCAGACGCTTTCGCACCTCGAAAAATTGGTCAAGGACGATACGGAAAAATATGAACGCTTCTGGAAGCTGCACGGACGCATTTTCAAGCTGGGATACAATGACTTTGCGAACCGCGAGCGTATCACCGCACTCCTGCGTTTTAATTCTTCGACCATGGCAGATGCTGATGCCCTGACTAGCTTGGACGCTTATATGGAGCGTGCGCAGGAAGGGCAGAAGACGTTCTGGTATATTGTTGCCCCCAACCGCGAGGCGGCTCGACTCAATCCGCATATGGAACGCTTCCACCGTAAGGGAATTGAGGTGCTTTGGCTGTACGAGCCTGTGGACGAATTTGTTATGGACGGTCTTGGCACTTATAAGGAGTGGACATTCAAATCTGCAGAAACTGCAGCGGATAATGCCCTGGACAGCTTTGCCGACAAGGAGCAACCTGCGCACGAAGCTGTGGCCCCCCTTTCTGAGGAGGAGCAAAGTTCCTTTGATGCCTTGCTTGCCAGAATGAAGGACATTCTTGGCGACAAGGTGAAAGAAGTGCGTGTTTCACATCGTCTGGCTGACAGCCCAGCTGTGCTTGTTGCACCGGACGGGGGCATGTCGTCTTCCATGGAAAAATTTCTTAAGGTCATGCGCAAGGATGACACCTTGCCCGTCAAAGTGTTGGAGGTCAACCGCGATCATCCGTTGCTGCGAAATATGCTGCGTATGTTCCGGGCTGATTCCGAGGATCGTACCTTGGCTGACATGACCCGGAGCCTTTTTGATTCCAGTCTGTTGCTGGACGGCTATCTCAAGGATCCGCAGGAGCTGGCTGCCCGTTCCCGCAAATTGCTGGAAGAGGCGGCCGCCTGGTATACGGAAGTCAGAAAGCTTTAGTACTACAGGGGATTCCCCCTCTCCGTCAGTTCTTTGCACAGTAACTATCTGCACGTCATTACGCGAGAGCGGTTGCACCCAAATGTGGTGCAGTCGCTCTCGCGTTATTCTTGATTTCATATATTAAGTTTGATATAAATAATAAAAATCTAGACTAATTCTAAAATATGTCAGACATGCAAAATTTGCGAAGCAGGCTCATCCCCGGCGCACCATTGCGCGAGCCCGACTATTTTGACGGTCCGCTTTCGTGGTGGAATAACGGTTTGTCGTGTGGCGGTATAGAAGATTGTAGCTGCCGCACAGTATTTTCATGCCAAAGAAAATCCAGTCCGGCTACTGTGCTTTAATATTGAATCACAGTATGGCAATGATTTTTTTTTGCCGGAGGCTCGACGTTTTTGCACTGAAGTGCAGCAATTTTCTCTTAATGAGATTGACAAGTCACAATTGAATACCGTGCGTCGTATGGTCGCAGGTTTGTTGCAGGGGTGTGACCAAAAGCTACGGGATACCATTTCCTGTCTCGCCCTCTGGCTGCTCGTCATGCGACCGCATTTGCTGCAGATCTGGCATGGCGATTGTGTGGAAATGTTGTTAGCCGCTGTTATTGCAGGGGTGCCCCATATTATCCTCTCGGGCCAGAGCCTTTCTCCATTGCGACGCTCCCCCTATGGTTTTGAGGGAATAGAAGAAAGTCTTGCCTTCCCCATTCTTTCCAATCTCATGCGTTTGCCTGGCATGTATATGACTAATAATAGTCGGGCAGGCTGTCGTGACTATGAAAACTGGCTTGGCCTGCCTCCAGGCAAAGTAACATATACGCCTAATTTATTTGATTTAACGCAGTGGCCGAGCCCGGATGCTGAGCGGGTGGCCGCACTCCGGCAGGATATTGGATTGCCTGAGCAAGCACGGGTTCTTGGAGGTATGTTCCGTTTTTATTCTGTCAAGGATCCAGAACTTTGGGTATGCACGGCTTTGCGTGCCTGTGCTGTCAATCCTGACCTTTACGCTGTGGTGGGGGGCGAGGGGGATGCACTGCCCGCTCTGAAGGAACGCATCGCAGCCACACCCTTTGCAAAGCGCGTTCTCTTTCCTGGTATCATTGCAGATGTGCCGGCATTTTTATCTCTCTGCGATGTATTTCTGCACACTGCTCATGTGGAGGGCCTGCCCAATGCCGTGCTGGAGGCGCAGGCATGCCAAGTACCCGTGGTCACCACGCGTTGTGGGGGGGTTGCTGATATCGTGGCCCATGGAGAGAGTGGTTTCGTTGTCGATGAACGCGATGAAAATGTGTTGGCACGCTATATCGGTCATATTCTCAACCATGCTGATTTTGCCGAACAGGCAGGGCGACATGGCCGAGAACGGGTTGCGCAGCACTTTGCCCCAGAAGTGGTTATGTCGCCGCTTGAACATCTGTATGCCAGAATTCTAGGCGGCGAGAAAAAGACCCATGGTACGAACGGAGTTGCTGCCGCTTCAACAGCCAGGGTAGATGTGCTTGGAGAGAAGGCTCCACTTGTGAGTATTGTACTGCCGACATACAATCATCTGGATTTTTTGCCTGCTGCTGTAGATTCCATACTATGCCAGACTTATCCAAATTATGAGCTGATAATTGTCAACGATGGCTCTACGGATGGTACTTCAAGTTATCTGGAGACGCTCACATCTCAGCGTATCCGAATTCTTGATGGTCCTAATACGCGACTGCCCACTGCGCTCAATCGAGGTTTTGCACTGGCGCAGGGGGTGTATCGTACATGGACATCGGCCGATAATATCTGTTTGCCACATTTTTGCGAAACATTGGTCCGTGCCTTGGAGGCCACACCTGACGCAGGCTTTGCCTCGGCGCCCTTCGCTCGCATTGACGGTAGGGGTATCGTTTTTGATCATCTGCCGGGCAGGCCCGTCTATGACCGTATGTTTTGTAATAATGAGGCGGGTGCGGCTTTCATGTACCGTACGGAAATTGCCCGACGCGTTGGGGACTATGATCTTGAGCTTGAAGGCGCTGAAGACTGGGACATGTGGTTGCGTATTCTTGATGTAACACGACCCGTCTATGTACCGTCACTCTTGTACCAGTACCGCTGGCATGATGCGTCCATGCGGGTGAGGATTTCAGACAAAGTGCGACAGTCCTCGCAGCGCACAGCAAATCGCGCCTTGCAACGACTGGAACAGCGGGGTGGCATCGGGGCGTTGTATCCGCAAATTGCGCAGTGTGAAGACAAAAAACTTGCCATCTTCCACGCTAACCTGATTTTTGGTAGTCGTATGATAGAGGCAGGGTCGTTCCTCAAGGAGCATGCTGTGGATTATCTTGCTCGTGCCCACGCTTTACAACCTAATGACTTGGTGGCAATGGGTAACTATGCTGTGGCTCTTGCCTGGCACGGCAGGGTGGCGGAGGCAGAACAGCTATTTGCTAGGGGAATGGCGGTGGACAGTCAGGCTTTTGGCCGTCTGCGTGACGATTGCACACGGCAACAGAAAAATGTTGGCACGTATTACTTTGGTTGTGCAACAATACAGTGTCCTGGAACTCAGGAGAGCGAACTCATGCGGCGTGTGGAGCAGGCGCAACTGGTGTATAATGGAACGCAATTTCTGGACTAATCAATATTAGTATAATTGGTATTCAAAAAAGTACCTCTGAAGATTCTATAACCATTATTAAATGTAGTAGTTATATGTGATGTGAGAGAGATAATGATTGATAATAATAGATTCACTTTTTCTAATCCGACTATTCTTTTACTATGGTATAAAGAAGGTATTAATTATGGTGATTTTTTTATCTTTAATACTGTAAAAAACAATATAATTAATTCTATAAAAGAAGAAAGATTTAAAATAAAACATGCAGAAATAGGATTATCGTATTCTATACTTGCAAAGTATGCAGAAAATGTAGATTTTATTTGGTTCTGTGGTGGATGAATTATTGAAAGATGGGTTCCAGATGTTATTCAAAATTTTGAAAAGTTTCATAAAATGACTAAAAAAATATCTTATGGAGTTACTGGTTTGAGTATTGGTAATTTTGATTATAGTAATTATTCAAATGCATTTACATATTGGATTGAGAATGCAAATTTCTTTTATGCACGTGATAATTATACTGCATCACAATTAAATAACATATCTAAATCAAATAAAGTTATTTCAAGCGTGGATGTTGTATTCGCAAATCAATATCTGAATAGCCTTTCTTATAATGATGATGGAAGAATTGGTATTAATATTAGAGAATTGCCTTATAAAGATTTAACATGTGAATTCCAATATAAAAAATGTGAATATGAAATAAATAAGCTAAAAAATGTAATTATTATCCCAGATCAGCATGATTCATTTAATAAAATGAAAATAACATCATATAAAGTATACTCACCAGCAAATGTCACAGATTTATTACAACAGATTTCATACTCAATCGCTATGCGTTATCATGTAATTTTAGTTATGGGAATATTTGGAAAAGTTTCTATACCAATTGCTTATTGCCAAAAGGTTAAAAGATTATCAGAGCAACTCGGCATAAATAATCTAGTGTTAAATATACATGATTTTGATAAATTACATTATGTAATTGATCATTATATACAAAATAGTGATAAATATAAGACAGTTATAAAAAATAATGTGAAGCAATTACGAAAACGTGCATTGTTAATGTTTGATGAAGTGAATAAGATTATAATAAGGAGTTTGTAATATGAGAAATGAGAAATATCTTTTTCGATTCGTACCGACTATGATGTGTAATTTTAATTGTGACTATTGTTTTGTTAATAAAGATGTGAAAAAGTCATCACCAACAATGTTTGACGTACATAAAGTCGATGAATGGATTTCTGCGATGGAAAAATTTTCAGATGCAGAAATAGAAATATATATGTGGGGTGGAGAGCCGTTTCTTCTTAATGATATCTATATTCTATTAAGAGAATGGATGTCTATGGAACATATCATTGGAGGGTGTAGGATAGATACAAATATATATTTTGCTGATAAAATAGCAGAATTATGTCCAAGTTCAAAGTTAAAATTGAATTGCAGTTATCACATGAAATATCATTCATTAGAAGAGGAATTAAGAAAAGTAAAAAAATTGAAAGAGTTAGATATGGTTGGAATGGTGAATTTTGTTGCAAGTGAATACAACATAAAACATCTTCAGCAAGATTATCGTATGACTGTCTTTGATTTGATAAAAGTGTTCAATGAAATAGATGTTTTCTAAATATTGCAGGTGATTTTACATTTACAAATAATACTAATTATAAATATTATTCAGAATATATGAAATTTATATTTCAATTTATCTCGCCAATGGAATGGGAACTTTTACGTGGAAAAAAAATGAAACATTATGTGATGCATGCAAATACTTTTTTACCATTAATTATGATGGTTCGATAACAAGCTGTATTGATAATACTATATATGGTAATTTTTTTGATGGAACTATTACACCAGAAAAATATCCTAAAAAATGTAATAAATTGTGTCAATCATTAATATCATATCCTTGGAGGCATGATAATAATTTGAGTCCGTGGAATAGTTTGCTTGAATATGTGAAAAGAAATCAAGAATACAGAAAAACAGTAAAAAATAGAATTTACATCGAATTTGATTGATTATTATGGATAGGTATCCCTATTGAAACGCATTCTCGTCATCCTGGGAACCCGACCTGAAGCCGTAAAAATGGCCCCCGTAGTGCATGCTTTACGCAGCATGACCACTACATTTGAGGTGCATTTGTGTTCCACTGGTCAGCATCAGCGTATGCTGCAGCAGATACTGGACGATTTTGACCTCGTGCCTGATTCCACCCTTAATGTCATGACAGCTAATCAGACTCTAGCGGCATTGAGTGCACGCCTGTTTGATGCCTTAGATGCCTTGCTGCTGCAAACTACGCCCGATATTATCTTGGTACAGGGAGACACCACGACTGTGCAGGTGGCTGCCCTGTGTGCATTTTACCGTCACATTCCCGTGGGACATGTGGAAGCCGGACTGCGCACCTATAATCTGGCGGCGCCTTTTCCTGAAGAAATGAACCGGCGAGTGGCAGGAATGGTCGCCCGTTGGCACTACGCCCCTACAGAGGCAGCTAGGCAAAACCTTCTGAGAGAACAGGTAGATCCCCAACGTATTTTTGTCACAGGCAATACGGTTGTGGATGCCCTGCTTATGGCATTAGCGAAAACGCATCACACACCACCTCCATTGCCCCCTCATACGGAAGCTGCTCTGTGCGAGAGGCGGCAAATTGTGCTAGTAACAGGGCACCGACGAGAGAATTTTGGAGAGGGGTTCCGTCATATCTGTTCGGCATTGGCGGCTATCGGGCGTGCGTTGCCCGAGGCTCGCATCATTTATCCTGTACATCTTAATCCCAACGTTAGGGAACCGGTCTTCTCGCTGCTGCATGATGTGTCGAATATCTATCTGGAAGACCCACTGCCCTATTTGAGTTTTGTACGGCTTATGGAGGGCTGTACTCTTATTCTTACAGATTCTGGCGGTATTCAAGAAGAGGCGCCTACGCTTGGTAAGCCTGTACTCATCATGCGTTCAGAAACAGAACGTCCTGAGGGCGTAGAAGCAGGTGTGAACAGACTCGTGGGTACCAATTGTGCTGAAATAACGCAGGAAACCCTGCGTTTGTTACGTGACCCAGCAGCTATCGCCAGTATGGCAGCATGTAAAAATCCTTATGGCGATGGCCTCGCGGCACAGCGCATCGCGCAGCATCTGGCCTCCGTATAGGGAGAGTTCCACTGCACAGCACAATGAATGTTGCTGATGCCTTCATAGCTATGACATTTTATGTCGGTATTAAGCGTGAAAATCTTGGATTCGTCAGGGAAGAGATGGTGACATCAGATTAGTGCTGCCGCCCTTCGCGTCGCAGTTCAATGAGCATCAGCCGCACCTCCTCCTGGTCAAGTCCTGTAAGCAGGCAGATGCGCTCAGGAGGAATGT
>CAJOMG010000002.1 GCA_905235595.1 uncultured Desulfovibrio sp.
GGACCTCCTCGGCGCGATCGCAGTCGCGGCCTACAGCTACATGGCGCTCGTCCCGATCATCCAGCCGCCGATCATGAACGCGCTCACGACGAAGGAGGAGCGCCTCATCAAGATGCCGCCGCTCAGGGAGGTCAAGAAGATCGAGAAGATATGCTTCCCGCTCATAGTGCTCCTTCTCTGCGCGGTGCTACTCAAGGACGCAGTGCCGCTCATCGGCGCACTGATGCTCGGCAACCTGGCGAAGGAGGCGGGACCATCCGTCGCGCGAATCGCGGACACAATGTCGAACGCCCTCATCAACATCGTCACGATCATGCTCGGCCTCTCCGTCGGCTCTAAGCTCGCGTGCGAGAAGTTCCTCTCCGGGACGACCCTGGGCATACTCGCGCTCGGCCTCCTCGCTTTCTGCGTGGGCACGGCGGCGGGCGTCCTGATGGCGAAGCTGATGAACGCATTCTCGAAGGAGAAGGTGAACCCGCTCATCGGCTCGGCCGGTGTCTCGGCCGTCCCGATGGCCGCGCGCGTCTCGAACAAGGTGTCGCTCCAGAACGATCCGGCGAACTTCATCCTCATGCAGGCGATGGGTCCGAACGTCTCGGGAGTCATAGGCTCCGCCGTCGTCGCCGGCGTCCTCTACACGCTCTGCCGCTGAGTTGGTCGTGTGCCGAAGGCAGGGCGCGGGGTGTCCCTCCTGTCGCGTCAGGCGCTGAACGCGATTTCAGTTTGTTTCGTGCCATGAAAGCGACATACAGATTCAAGGTGAGGACATACGAGTGCGGGGCCGACGGCCTCGCGACCCTGCCGACGATATGCAATTTCCTTCAGGAGGCCGCGAGCATGAACGCCGAGTCGCTCGGCTTCTCCAAGGCAAACTTCGCCTCGGCGGGCGAAAACGTCTCCTGGGTTCTGACGCGCCTTGTCGTCAGGATGGACCGCTATCCGAAATGGGAGGACGAGGTCTCCGTCGCGACGTTCCCGCGCGGAGGGCGCAAGATAGTCGCCTGGCGCGACTTCGAGCTGTCAGACTCCTCCGGCGCGAGGCTTGGCGTCGCTTCGAGCGAATGGATGCTCATCGACCTTGCAACGCGGAGAATAGTCGCGATTCCCGAGACCGTGTTTGCCGCCGCAGACCCTGCCGACGCCCCGGTGCTCGGCGAAATGCCCTTCACGAAGTTCAGGTTTCCAGCCGCTCCCGGTGTGCAACCCCTCGCCTTCCGCGCGCAGAAATCGCACATCGACCTCAACGGCCACGTCAACAACGTCCATTACATCGAATGGATGCTCGAGCCGTGCGCCGACTCGCATCCATCGGCGATGGAGGTCGTGTTCCGCTCCGAGACGCTTGCGGGCGACGATGTCCTCGTCTCGTGCGCGGCAGATGCGCCGCGCACCTATCATCGCGTCCATTCGCCGGGCGGGCAGGACCACGTCGTTGCCTGGACGTCTTCCGCACATACCGACCGTAGGTGACGGAAAAACCGCTGGCGGAACCAGACCCTGCGTCGGCATATCCCCGAAGCCGGCGAGGCGCCGTGCACCGAAAGGACAGGCGTCAGTCGTCGAAGAGGTCGCGCAGCCATCCGGCCCTGCGGCCTTCGGCACGGCGGCGCATGTCGATGAGAAGCCCGTCGATCGAGTGGTTCGCAAATCGTAGGTTGTCGACCTCGAACACCTCGCCGACGAGCTGAGTCCCGGGGATCGCGGAGACTGGATCTCCCTTGCTCCTTATGTTCTTGACGAGGCCGGCAGTCCTCTCCACCGCGTCCTTCGGAAGCGAGAGCAGCGTTATGCTCGATATCCCCGCTGCGTTGTAGGTCGCGCAGGCGAGGCGTCCCGGGTCGGGCAGCATCATCGTCGCATACGACGCTATGCCGCCGCCGAGGGAATGGCCGGAGACGATTAGCTCCGCGTCGGGGAAGGCGCGTCTGGCGGCGGCGAGCAGCTCTGCGCCGCAGAGATACTGCTTCGGCGTTCCGCCGCCGCCCTGCTGCGCGTCTACGACCCAGTCCTGCATCCAGTGTTCGTCTTCCCCCGGCGCGTTCGACCCGCGGAACGCGACGGCCACCGTGTCGCCGTCTTCCTTTCTTGCGACGCGCGCTCCGAATCCGGCGCCGTCGCAGTCTTCGACGAAGCCGGTGTCCGGCTCGTAGCGGAAGCGGCTCTGCGCAAGGTTCATGCGCGAGAACTCTTCGGACGCGAGCGGCCTGTATCCCTTCGGAAGGTCTGGACGGTTGCGGTATGCGGCGGCTGCGAGCTCGCCGACTGCGATGAAGTGCTCGTGCCTGTCCGGGGTCAGGTCGTCTCCGAAGGAGAGAACCCTCGCCCCAGCCCACGACACTGTCGACTTCGCGGCTCCGGTCGCGGCGGAAACGGCGTCTACAGAGGCGCGGACGACGGCATTGTCGTCGCCATAGCCTGTTTCGAGAATGCGGCAGCCGCCAGTCGTCGCGAGCGCTACTGACAGCGCGAAAAACTTTGTAGATCGGTTCATGCGTGAATTATACCTTAGCGTCCCATGCGCAGTCAATGGGATTATCCGGCGATTGCCCACTTCCGCGCCGGGATTTGGTATAATCTGCGGCAGGGAGAAACGGGTATGGTTGCATGGTCGCGAGAGCGTATAGCGGTGGCCGCGTATTTCGCGGTCCTCGGGTTCATATGCGCGACATGGGGGTCGTCGATCGACGACATGAAGACGCTTCTCGATCTTACCGACTCCCAGCAGGGGTGGCTTCTTCTCTCGGGGCCTGTCGGCCATCTCGTGAGCTTTACGTTCGCGAGCGCGGTCGTGACGCGCCTTGGAAGCCGCCGCTGCCTCATCCTCTCGGCTTCCGTCTATCTCTGTGCCGCGCTCGGCATGGCGGCATGCTTCTTCTTCCGCGCGCCGGTTCCGTTCTGGTGCGTGGCGATTGCCGCGCTCGGCGGGGCCGGCAACATCTTCAACATCTCGGTGAACACGCAGGGCGGCATCGTCGAGAGGCGGGCGGGATGCACGATCATGAATTCGTTCCACGCGATGTTCAGTCTGCTGTGCCTCGCGGGCGGCCTTCTCGCGCTTTTCGCGGCTTCGTGGCGCGTTCCGGTTGGATGGCGGTTCCTCGCCGTCATCGCGGTGGCCATTGCCGCGCACATAGCGTTCTTCCCGTGCCTGCCGAAGGAGAACGACGTCTCGAAGAAGGAGAGGGGCGAAGGGTTCCGCCGTCCCGACATGCCGCTTTTCCTAATAGGCGTCGCGGCTCTCGTCGTCATGGGCTGCGAGGGGTCGATCAGCGACTGGGTGGGCGTGTTCTACCGCGATTCGCTGAACGCCGTCGGGGGGCGCGTCAAGTGGGGCTTCTGCGCCGTCGCCGCGATGATGACGCTCGGGCGCTTCGTGACGGACCGCTTCGTGAACCGCTTCGGCGGCGTCCGCGTCTTTCAAAGGCAAGTCGGCGCTCTCCGCCACTGCCCGGACCAGTTCGTTCTTGTTCATGGATGCTTCCTCCCGTTGTTCTGAATGGATTGTGCGCTGGGTTACTTCTTTATATCCACAATGGCCGGGCCATTGCCTGTTTGCGCTGTCGGTCCGCCCTCCGGCGTACCGCCTATGTTGGCGTCCGCCCCGCCGGATGTGTCCGCGTTATCCGCCCCGCTGGCCGCCTCCTGGTCCGCCGCGGTCCCGCTCAACGTGGCCTGTGCCTCGGCGCGGGCCAACCGCACGGCAAACCGTGCTTCCATGGCTTCCCGGCCGACTGCGCTGTTCCGGTTGAAATGGTCAAGCGCCCGTTGCGCGTCCGTCAGTTCGGCCAGGCGTCCAGGGTCATCCCCGTATTCCTCCACTTCGGCCTGCGCCCTGGCCACACGCTCGGCCAGCGGACTGCGCTGTGCGAGCAGTCTGTAGTGTTTGGCCTCGGCGGCATAGGCCCTGGCTTCCAGAAGGGCAAACTGTGCCTCGTCAGGCTTTTCCGCTTCCCCGAAGAGCATGCCGAAGAAGCCTCCAACGGCCTTGACAACATTGTTGCCCCTGAGGACCTTTGCCTCGAACTGGGCGGCGTTTGCCTCGGCCCTGGCCGCCTTGGCCATCAGCTTGTCAACTTCGGTGGCATCGGGCCCCGAGGCCTTCGCTTCCGCCTCCTGTGCCTTTGTATCCAACTCCACGGCATGAAGACCGGCCTCAACCTTCATTATGTCGCCAATGACGCTCGCATTGGACTGCAATACGTTGCGCAGACGGTCTTCCGGAGCGAGTCTGTCCTCCGACACGATGTTGCCGGAGTAGATGATGTCCGCCGCGAAATTGGCCACCTGCTTCTGCGTGGCTGTGGCGGTGACAGATCTCTTCGGGGGCCTGAGTACGGCCACATCAACCTTTTTTTCGGTCTCGCGGTCCTGCTCGCGCACATTCATGAGCTCCATCACGTCTTCACCGGCAATGCGGTTGGTCGTGGCGATCTTGAGCACATGATCGATAAGATTGCGGGCCGATCCGTAGTACCCGTCGAGGGCGTAGCGGGCGATGCGGTTCAGATAGCGTGTGGGGCAGCTGTGCAGTTCGCCGCCGTCGACGCCCATTTCGGCCTTGATGGTCCTGAGACAGAGTTCCCGGAGGCGTGTGTCGGTGACGCCTTTGCTGTCAAGCGCATCCGCCGGGCTGTTGAAGTCGAGCTTGAGCGGATCCGCCGTTGCTTCGCCCTGATTCTGGGGCTGGGACAGGTTGAGCTTGAGCGCGTCGATTTCGGATTGCACCGCGTCCGTGTTGCGATTGGGCGAAGCCTCCAGCTCGTGCAGACGCGTGATCATTTTCTCCCTGTTCCGGGTGTGCCTTGCTGTAAGCGTCTCCAGTGCCTTTTGGGCATCCATAAGCTCGCTGCACAGGGGGTTTTCCCGTGCCGCCAAAAGACACGCGTCCCTGTGGACGGTCTTCTCCTCCAGCTGGGCAAGTCCCTGTGTGTGCAAACGCAGCAGACCTGCCTCCGCCTTCTCCTTGTCGGCCTGGGCAGCCTTCATCTTCTCGTCATTTTCCTTGAGGAGCCCGTCGACGTTGCCCCCCTGTGCCTGAGTCGATACAAGCAAATTTTGATTTTTCTGGCAGGAACCCAGCTTGTTCTCGCTTTCCAGCAGAGCCCGATTCAAGGTGATCTCTTCCTGTTCGTAGTTCTCCTGATACGACTTGAGGTCGGTTTCGGCGGACTCCAGGTCACTCTTGAGTGTTCTGGCCGTGTCGTTGGCATTGACCGCTGCCGTCGCCTTGTCGATGCGCTGCTGACACTTGGCCTTGTTCGTTTCAAACCGCTCGACGAGAGACTGTCCCGGGTGCCCCACGCTCTGCGGCTTCTTCTCCACTTTTACGCCCGCAGCACTTGTCAGAATGTCATGCACTGCATCTTTCCCGTAGAGATCACTGTTGGCAACGATGTCGTTCTCTATGATTTCTGCCAGAACCTTGGGGGCGAACTTGGAAACAATGCGTTGCCCGCCGATGTGTGCGGTAATCTTCCCGTCATCGCTGCGGGAGACGGACACCGGCTTGCCGTCCATCAAAACATTTGTGGCCTTGAGATTGATGTTCTTTGCCATGTGGTTCATGGCGTCCTTGAGAGCCACGGCATCTTGCGCCAGCTGCTTTTCCTTTATGGCTTCCGCACGGCACATGAGGGCAGGGGCGATACCGAAGGTAAAGATGCCGGTGATAATCTTGGTCGCCAGGGACCACTTGGTGTGCTTTGTCACATCCTGGACGGACGCGCCCTTAAGAAACATTTCTGCAGCAGCGCGGTCCGTGTCCGACAGGTGGGCGAGGGCAGCGGCGTTGGGGTCTGCCTGGGGGGGCTGTTGCGCGGGCTGCTGCACATTCACAGTATTGTTGCCCGCGCCGCCCAGCTGATGCTCAAGCTGGTTCAACAGATTTTGTTGTTCGTTATTGTTCAAGTTGATCTGGGACATTAGTGACATTATGTATTCCTCATGATACTACTATAATTAACTACAAATCCGACACCAGCCCCCACAGACAGCCCCTAAAGGTCTAGCCTGTGCGCTGTGCCAAACTCTTGAGCATATCCTGCAAACTCTTGGTGATGGAAGACACAGCCTCCAGCTTGGCATTATACTGCCCCATGGCGAACTGCATCTGCAGCAAATCCATCTGGTCTACAGTATCCTTGCCACTCATGGCGTCAATCCTACTCTGCAGGGTCTGACCGTCTTTCGTCAATCCCGCTGTAGCATTGCGGAACATGGCCCCCAGGTCGATACCACCTGCATCGCTCATAGCATGCCTCCTTGTTGCTGTGGACGCCCCAATCAGCGCCCGACTTTTGAGTTTTACACTCCTTCCATAATTTTCTTTACGTCCAGCCCCAGCTTCTTCATACGGGAATTAAGCGTGGATCTGTTTACCCTCAGCAGGGCCGCAGCCCCGCGAGGCCCGGCAATAAGCCCATTGCAGGCGTTGACGGCATCAATAATCTCCTGACGCATATCCCCTGACTTCGTACGGACCATGGAACGTCTACCTCCGGTGGATCGCACAGCAGGCTGCTCGATTTTACAATCGTTCTTCAGGATATCTGGTTCAAAGTGCAGCAGCTTGCCAGTGCTACACAGAACTGCCCGCTCAATGACATTGGCAAGCTCACGCACATTGCCAGGCCATTCCTGACTACACAGCCAGTGCAGCGCATCTGCCGGAATACGCACAATATTCTTCCGCATTCGCTTGGAAATCTGCTCCATAAAATGCTGGGCCAGCAGGGGAATGTCCTCCCTGCGCTCACGCAGAGGCGGGATACGGATGGGAAATACATTGAGACGGTAGTATAAATCTTCGCGAAACCGGCCTTCGCGCACCATGTCTACAAGATTACGATTGGTGGCCGCCACCAGCCGCACATCCACAGGGATAACTGTATGCCCGCCCAGGCGTTCCAGTTCTCGCGACTGCAGGATGCGCAGCAGCTTGGGCTGCAACTCCAGAGGCAGATCACCCACTTCGTCTAGCAAAAGCGTACTGCCCTGGGCCAGTTCAAAACGTCCCTTGTTCTGGCGGACAGCGCCGGTAAAGGCCCCCCGTTCATAGCCGAACAGTTCGCTTTCCAACAACCCGGCAGGCACGGCAGCGCAGTTGATCTTAACCATGGGCCGCGCCCTGCGGCTGCTGCGCCTGTGAATGGCTTCAGCCACAAGCTCCTTGCCCGTCCCGGTTTCACCCAGAAGCAGAACATTGCTGTCACTGTCCGCCACCATTTCAATCTGACGGAGCAGGTGTCGCATGGCATCACTCTGGCCAATAATGGCACTGTCGCCCTGATGCTGGGCAATTTCTGCAGACAGGGAAGCATTTTCTGCAGCCAGACGCCGGCTTTCCGCGTTGACTGAGGCATACTCCCGTGCGTTATGCACAGCGCAGGCTACAGAATTGGCTATTTGCACCAACAGGCTAGCCGCATCCCGCGTGAACGGATCTGCATGGGAATGGGCCAGCAGCAGCACGCCCAAACACTTCTGCCGAAAAACCAGAGGAAAGCCACATACGACCCTGTTGCCGTTGCCAAGAAAATATGCCGCCATGGGATCAGTCTTTTGAACTGTCTGCAGTGCGTTCTCACGCAGGAGGCGAAAGGGTTCGTTCTGATTGAAGCAGTGCAGCAAGGCCCCCTTCAACGGCACGCTGACGGCCCGGGGGCTGCCGCAAGTGCGATCTCTGCCGGCATTCGTACCGTACAGGGTTACCTTGCCGTCGTGTTCATGGAGCTGCATAGCCACATCACTGATCTGAAAGAAACGGCGCAAGTCCATGGCAACCATGTACAGCAGGCTGTCCAGATCCAGGGTACTGTTGACAACATTGGCAATACCCACAAGAATATTGAGGTGGTCCCGCTCCTGCCGCAGCGCCTCCATTTCCATATTCTGTTCTTCTGACTGCAGTATCTTGGTCAAAGCTGCAGCGACAATACCCCCCAGCACGCGACACAGAGATATGACGTCTTCACCTGGTGTGCCTTCCGTCCAGATGAACAGCAATGCGGCATGGTAGCCGTTCACTCCCACAGGCAGGGGCAGCAACAGGCATCGGCGCAAGTTGCTGAACACATCCAGCCGCGACGCCGATGGAAAGTCATGCTCCAACTCTTCCCCTGTCAGCAAACAGGAGTCCGTCTGGCGGAAAAAGGCGTACTTAGCGTCGTCGGCAAACATCTCCACACGGGAACTGGTATTGCTGTTCGTCGTAACATCAAGAGAATAGAGCCTGCACCGCTCGCGTAACGGCGTTTCTATCATCACACAAAGACGTTGGAACGATATCAGAGGCAGACCGCAGTACCTCAGCATACGCAATATACCTGGCACATCTGTCTGCCGTGGTATCGTGTGCGCGGCCGCAAGCACAGCATCCAGTCGTCCCAACGGAGCATTGCTCAATGCCGTGGCCTCAGGAAACGGCGTGAGGCTCATAAAAACTCCTTTTGCGTGCACCTGTAACTGATACTTCAAAAGCTTATGCTATCTTTTATAAAAACCTCTTCTATATTTCAATCTGTCATCCGGGATGTCGTCGATTAGCGGACATTTTTTCGCCATTTTTGTCTGCACAATGGAATTTTTGTTTATAATAATTTAATATCATAGTGTTTTTTATTGAGATGATTAATTTCATTTCGCCATTATTGACGATAAAAATAAAAATTATTGATCTGTTAACGACAACACACGCTTTGCCAAGTTCCATGAAGTTCTGGAATCGCGTACACTATCTCCCGGCAGTTTTGAAGGCCCTGCCTGTGCAGGCTTGACGTTATTGCTAATCTGGTGCAAAAAAAAAAAGTTAATGTTCAGTTCTTCCCGGCAGGCCAGATATGACCCTTCGCACAAAACTCTCCCTTTCCGTGGGCTGCGCCGTTGCCCTTTCTATTATCGTCACACTGGTTCTGACATGGCAGCGCATCAGCCGCTTTGTGCTTGCCTCGGAACAGGTGCGTTTTATGACCATCGCCCAGACGGTGGAAAACAACCTGCAATCCTCCTATCAGGAATACCTGGCTGCCAAAGTCCGCGTTGTGCTTTACACCAAGGAGCAGTTGCGGTCCATCTCTATGGATGCCCGCAATGACCTGCTCGCTCTTGAAAGTGGCCTGCCGCCCTCACCCACCCGGAACACGTTGAGGGAAGCCCTGTTGAACAACCATGCCGTAGAGCAGTCGCACATGCTCGACGAAAACATCACGATTTTGCTGTCCACTGTGGGAGAACTGCGGGTGCAGGGCTTTCCCGAACTGAACGTGGATGCGAAAGCGCCTGATGTCAAGCAGCAAACCCTCGCGGACATATTGAACAATCTGTCGCATGATGGAGAGTTTGCCCTCTGGCCCACTACAAAAGACAGGAACGAACTCGTGCTGCTTTTTTTCCTGCCCGTAAATGAAAACACGTTGGCGCATACATCTTTCTCGCCGGATTCAAGCCGTGTGCTGGTGGCAGGTCTGCAGCTCACCTCACTGTTTCAAGAGGCTGAAAATCTGCTGCAAAACCGTCTTGATGTGGCAAAACAGAATTTTGCGCATCTGCCCTTCTACAAGCATGGCCTGCTGATGCTCCGTGACGAAAGAGGCAAGGTACTTATCAAACGCGGTGACGCACCGGCCCTGAAAGGGCAGCTGGACGCCCTGTATGCCGCAGCGCGTTCGCAGGACCATGCCGTGGGCAGTGTGGAAACTGATGACGGCGAATATTTGTGCCATATAGCCTGGATACAGGCCTACCAATGGTATTTCATTATGGCCGCACCGCTGAACGTGCTGCGTACTCCTTTCTCAGCTCTTGTTTCGCAGCTGGTGCCGATTGGTCTTGCTATTGTGGTCATTGCATCATTGTTCACCATTTTCATGGTTATACGAACACTACGCCCCCTGGGAAAACTGCGGGACTGCACGAGCGAACTGGCCGCCCTTGACCCAAGCTCATCCTCCAGCCTGGACGCCATGGAAACCATGCTCTTCAAACGGTTGGACCTGCATCGTCATGATGAACTTGGCGACCTCGCCCGTTCTTTCGCCAGTATGAGCCGGGAGTTGATCAAGAATATTCGTGCCTCTATGGAGTCCATGATCGAACAAAAGCACCTGGAAGGTGAACTGACCGCGGCCAAGGACATCCAGAGGGGCATTCTGCCTAATCTGAATGCCGTACAGCCGGAACCAGGTTTCTCTGTCGCCGCCTTCTTGGAGCCGGCCCGCCAGGTTGGCGGCGACCTGTACGATTGCTTCACCCTTGCCGACGAACGCAAGGCCGTGGTTATGGGGGATGTTTCCGGTAAAGGAGTTCCTGCCGCGCTGTTCATGACCATGTCGGTGACGTTGGTGCGCTACGCCCTGCGCTCCGGCCTTAATCCGGCGCAGGCACTGACGCAGGTCAACGCTCTGCTGGAGGAACACAATCCTGGCAGCATGTTCGTCACCCTGTTTCTTGCCCTGTATTCTCCGGATACCGGTGAACTCCTGTACGCCAATGGAGGGCATTGCCTGCCCTATGTCCTGGACAGCCAGGGCAACCTGCGGCAGCTGGACCATCTTAGCGGGCCGCTGGTTGGCGCCATGCCGGATGTGGAATATCTTCTGTTCAAGGACGTGCTGGCTCCCGGTGAAAGCTGCTTCCTGTACACGGACGGTCTTACGGAAGCCATGAATGCCAGCAAGGAACTGTACGGCGAAGAACGCCTTGCAACCTGTCTGGCGATGCATGCAGCGGGCGCCCCCCTTGCCCTGCAGGAAGCCGTATTTGCCGATATCTGCGCATTCAGGAAGAATGAGCCTCCATCAGACGACATCACCATGCTGACAATCTGCCGCCATGTTATGGCACACGAGAAGGCCGCATGATCACCCTGTTTCCTCACATTACCACCACACTAAGAAACAACACGTGCCTCGTGCTGTGCCTCTCACTGTTCTGTTGGCTGTGCGCCGTACCAGCTGCAGCACGCACGCCCATGCGCATCATCTGCGTGGAATCAGGCCCGCTTACCGAATACAATCTAGTACTCCAAGGAATTGCCCACAAACTCTTTTATGCAAAATTCCTGACAGCGCGGCCACCACATATTAACGGTAATGTTAGCACCCGTAAACTTTGGCATTGGCTGGGCGAACATGCAGGGGGAAATCTACAGTTTCTACAGGACGGCTTCTATTCCGCCCAATGGAATGACCTCGCACGAAAAAAAGTGAAAGAGGCAGTGCAGCAGCGTCTTGAGACGCAGCACGACGTGGACGCCATTCTGGTTCTTGGCACAAGAGCCGGCCAGGATATGGCGGCCCTGCACACAGACATACCTGTAATTGTAATGAGCTGCAGTGATGCCGTGGGGGCAGGCATTGCGCGCTCCGTGGTTGACTCTGGCAAAGACAACCTGGTGGCACTGGTCAATCCATGGCGTTATCGGCGACAAATAGAATTCTTTCACAGCCTTTTCAACTTCCGCAGGCTGGGTGTGGTCTATGAAGACACCCCTACCGGCCGGAATGTTGTGGGACTGAAGGAAATTGAAGCCACTGCCAACGCTCTGGGCGTGGAGCTGCTGCACTGCCACGCCGTTCTCCACGACAATGATGCCGAAAAGGTGGCTAGCAATGTTGAACTCTGCCACAAACAGCTGGTGGAGCAGCACGTCGATGCCGTCTATGTGACGACCAGTGTCGCCATGACAAAAGAGCAGATACAACGCACGTTAACCCCGCTCATCAGCGCGGAGATACCCATATTTTCCCAGAACAGTGATAATGTGAAGGGCGGTGCGCTGCTCAGTTTTGTAGATGACAGTGTGGACGAGGGGCGCAATGCTGCGCGCCTGCTCCTCGCCGTGCGTGCCGGTGTTCTGCCGCGTGCGCTGTCCCAGCAGTTTCAAAGCCCACGACTGCTTGCCATCAACCTGCGCACAGCAAGCCATCTTGGTTGGGACATCCCTTTAGCAGTTCTGTTAAGCGTGGACGAGTTCTATGAATGATCAGCTAGGCTCTCCCCATTGTATACAGGGCAAAGCAGCATGGCGGGCCGTGCTCTTAGTTTTTTTGCTGTGCCTTGCCCCGCTGTCTTCTGTACAGGCAGCTCCGCTGCGGGTTGCATTGGTATGCAGTGGTCCCAGCGATGATTTTTATGATATTCTTACCGGCATTGCTCACGGGCTGAAATCGCTGCACATTATCAACCGCGCCCCCAGTGGCACTGCGACTGTCACTGGTGATACGAAAGATCTATGGCGATGGTTGAGCGCCAATGCAGGAGGAGAAAAACTCATTTTTCTTGCGGACGCTTTCTATTCAGAAGACCTGACCGAAAATAAGCGTTCAGCTGTACAAGAAGCCATACGCACCCGCCTTGCCAGACAATGTGACGTGGATGTGATTCTTTCCTTTGGCACTTGGGCCACTCTGGATATGGTCGCCTTGAACACAGCAGTGCCCATTGTGGGCTGCGGCATCACCGACGCGATAGACGCAGGCATTGTGCCTTCTGCGACGGACTCAGGAAAGGACAATCTTGTGGCCGTCTTGGAACCGGACCGTTTTCAGCGGCAGATGGAATTGTTCCACAAATTTTTTGCCTTCCGTCGGCTCGGCATTACCTATAACGACACTCCTGCTGGACGCAGCATTGCCGCCATTCCCAGGATAGAGACTGCCTGCACCGGGCTGGGTGTAGAGCTGGTACGCTGTACAGGGAACTTCTTTCACAATCCAGACAGCAACCAGATCGCCGAGCAGATGCTGGCATGCCACAAAAAATTCGTGGAACAAAATGTGGACGCCGTCTATATAACCTACAATTCCCTGCAAAGCGAACAGCTGCAGTATGTGCTGCAACCGCTCATTCAAGCCAAAATCCCCACCATATCTCAGGAAGGTCCTCGCGAAGTGCGCATGGGTGTTCTGACGAGTATCTCCAATTATAGCCACAGAGAGGGGCATTTTGTAGCCAAACTGCTTAGCGCTCTGCTTGAAGAAGGTGCCCGCCCCCGCAATCTGCCACAGCAACTCCACTCTCCCTTGCTGTTGGCTATTAACCTGCATACAGCTTCGCGCATCGGCTGGAATCCCTCGCTGGAAGTCCTCATGAGCGTTGACAAATTTTACCAGTAAATACGCGACTAGCCCTTGTATCGACAAGCATAGGGGATTATTCCTCTTTTCTGAACTTTTTTTTGTGTTTTTTGCCAGACGCTTTCCCCGAATCCCTCTTTTTCTTGCTTTTCCCGAGCGTTACGAAGGAACTTTTGTCATTGCGACGTATCTTTCTTTCCGTTGTTTGCGGCATCCCTTCCCCCTGCCACAGGGTCATGACCTTGCGCACATACGCCTGCGTTTCGGCATAGGGCGGAATACCATTATACCTGTCAACCGCACCAGGGCCTGCGTTATAGGCAGCCAGAGCCAATTCCGGTGAGCCGTACTGCACCAGCAGCTCACGGATGAAGGCGCAGCCCGCATGGATGTTGGCTCGAACGTCAAAAGGGTCCTCGAGGCCAAGCAACGCCTGTGTACTTGGCATGATCTGCATGGCGCCCTGTGCGCCCTTAGAGGAAACCGCCAGATGGTCAAAGTTGGACTCCACCTTGATCATGGCGGCTATGAACTGAGGATCAAGGCCAAAAAGACGGCCTGCCTCATGAATCATTTCCTCCCACTGCCGGGGAGTGAGGGAGGTTGCAGCGCGAGCACTGAGGGCTCCTGCCCCCCCTCGCACCAAGTTTTGTCCAAGTGGTGAGATGCCGCCAAGCCAATTACGCGTCAGGGCCAGACGGCGTGACTGTGGGGAAAGATCATATATGCTGTGAATGCCAAGTTGGGAAAGATAGGCTCGCGTATCTACCACTGCCGGGGTAAGGGGAGAAGACTCTGTTGCAGACCGCGGCTCACGCACTTCCCATACGCGCACAGGGCGTGCTGCCCGTGCTAAGGAAGGGATGTCCACCTTCCCTTTCAGAAACGCAACAGCTTTGTCTGCTGCAACAGCAGACGCCGTATCCGGCTTGTTACTGTCACTCGCAGGTTCAGCCAGCAGATACACGTTCATGCGTTGCGGGGCCACGTCCAGAACTTCACTCTCATGGCTGAGAATGCGGGGCCCCAGCGCACCCGGACCGTACCTGTCGTCAATGAGACGAGGTGGATGGCGACGAGATGACTCTTTGGCGGCAGTCGCAGAGGATGGCGCTGGGGCAGATGCGGTTGTTTCTGCTTCGGCAAACGTATGTGCCACCTGCGATACAACAGCATCTACAGTGGAAATTGCTGGTGTCACAGGGGGTCGACGGGCTTTGCTGCCACATCCCCACACAAGGTACAGGCATAATAATAGCGTGAACGTACGGCACAACAAGTGCATACCTATGGCTGCGGCAATCTCACAACAAGACCTCCACCCTACTGCATTTCATCAACTTTGAAATACAGTTCGACAGTATTGCTGCCGTCCGTACCACTGTACATACAATGGCTGGAGATATGCTTGAGGAGGTGAACCCCCAGCCCCCCCACTTCGCGCTCTTCAAGAGAAAGCGATATGTCGGGCGTAGGTACACTCCGAAAAGGATCAAAAGGCCGTCCCCAGTCGCGTACCCAAAAACAAAAATGGTCGTGTCCGTCCAAGTTTACCCAGCGACAACCCAGCACCATTTTGCCAAAGTTGAATTTTTTTTCTGCGATGTCGTCTGCATAGGCATAACTCACCACATTGATCAGCAGTTCTTCCGCAGCAAGCTCCACATATTCAAGCAAGTGCTTATTCTTTCCGTCGAGCTGCTTGCGCAAAAAATCCGTGGCGTCCTGAATGCTGGGCATGGTGGCGGGAAGAGTAATTGAAGGCATAGTGGTCCCTCTCAACCGTTCAATGCGGTAAGCCCAGCTTCACGCTCATCATAAACAGAAAGCATGCGGTCAAAGCCGGAAATACGAAACACCTCGGCCACCATAGGCTGCAAAGAGCAAAAAACCAGTTTCCCTTGCGCGGCCTTGAGTGCTTTGGCAAGGGTTAGCAGACTGCGCAGACCCGCTGAACTTACGTACACAAGGTCCTTCAAATCTAGCAAAATACGCGTGTGACCATCCTTCATGACTGTCTGCACAGTGTTATCAAAGTCAATGGTCGTAGTGGCGTCCATGCGCCCGGAAAGCGCCAGAATGGTGCATTCTTTGTCTTGTGTTGCAATGACCTCCATATGTGAACTCCTGTTTAATGGTAACTCAACAGCAGACCCTGGCTTATTTTGAGCCAGCCGTCCAATGTAACAAAAAGCAACAGCTTGAAGGGCAAAGATATGGTCATGGGCGAAACCATCATCATACCCATGGCCAGCAATATGTTGGAAATAATCAGATCAATGGCCACAAATGGCAAATAGAGTAAAAAACCCATCTGAAAAGCATGTGTCAGCTCGCTGATGGTGAAAGCAGGCACCAGAATAAGCATGTTCTCCTTAGTAATGTCATCTTTCATGTCCTTGGGCCAGACGCGTTGGGCCGTACCCATAAAGGTATTGAGAATGACGGGTGAAGTATTATCAGCAAGGAATTTTCGCAGGGGGGGAGAACAATTCTGTATGGCCTGCATTACTTCCTGCGGGGAAGAATTACCACTGATGTTTTGCCGCTCTACCAGCCGCAGGATATCCGTAAAGGCCGGAGCCATAATAAACACGGTAAGAATAATGGCAAGCCCGTTCATCACCATGGTAGGGGGAATCTGCTGCACGCCCAGCGCATTGCGGATGAGGCTCGTCACCACCACAATCTTGACGTAGGACGTGACAAGCATCAGCATGAAAGGTGCCAGGCCCAAAACAGCCAGCCCCACAATAAGATAAACCGGGTTAATGCCCGAAAAGCCCATCAGTCCCCTTCCTTGACCGCATGAACTGGTCTAACCGCCGCACCGACCATCTGTGTAAGCTGCACGCCCAGCGTACCGCCCACATCCACAAGTCGCCCCACTGCCACGGCACGCCCTCCGGCCAACACTGTCACAGGCAAATGGGCGGCATCTGCCGACAAGGTGAAGGTATACCCCGGGGCAAGCCGCGAGCATTCCACCAGAGGCAGACGCAAGCCTGGCAGTTCAAAGGTGATGTCCAGTTCCAGTGTACCAAGATTCTCCTGGCCCAATACCGGGGCTGCAGCCTGCCCTTTGGAAACGGCATCCTGCTGTGCGGCGTTTTCCTCAGTGGTTTCTGACATATTTTGTTCTCCATGAATGATGGGCCCACAAGAAGACTCCAGCGCGCACACGGTGAGCGTAGAGCCGTTAAGAGCACAGACAAGACGCAGACCAGAAGCAAGGCACAGTCGCGGTTCACCAGGCAGCAGGAGAGAGGGCAACAGCACATCTCCCGTGTGCAGCGAAACCAGTTCCTCTGGCGTCATGTGCATGCTGCCCAAAACAAGTCGTGCAGATACTTCCGCCCCGGCCAGTAACGACTTCACCTGTTGCGAGGGATACGGCAGGGGCTGCGCCTCCAACCGCTCCACAACGGGCATAAGAGTCGCCGTATCCTGCCAGGCAATGCGCAACAGGCAACTTACGGGACACTGCCCTTCCACGCGCAGCAGCAAATCAAGATGCTCTGTAAACATGGGGCGGGTGCTTGCCCGTGGTTTGCCCACAAAAATGGCGGGCATACCCGTGTAATGAGAAATATCATCCAGTACATACAAAAAAAGACGTTCCAAAACGGCACGGACGAGCCCATCTGGCAGCATAGCGAAACGATTGGCCACATCAGCCTGCAGCCATAGGGCCAGCTCCGGCCGCAACAGCAGCAGGTCAAGGCTGCTGAACTCCACACGCCAGAGTCCGTTGAAATTCATGTAGAGCGTAAATGCTGCCCCTTCTGCAAAAAAACCATCATTCTCCATTATGGGGCATGTTACCATAACCCTGGGGGCATCTGCCTGCCCATTATTCAGCGTGAAACGTTGGGCCGGCATTCGACAGGCCAGTGCATTCCAAAGGCGTACTGTGCCTGGCTGTAAGGGAACAGCACGTACCGGTTCACTCATCTCTGTTAAGCCTCATCTTCTGCCACATGCTGCAGACCACGCGACCGCTGACGGGTATCGCTCTCATTGCCATCAGAAGCATCGGCTCTGTTCACAACCACCTGCACGCGTTCACCATGGGCTTCAAGTGTTTCGACCAGGCCCTGACGCGCACTCACCGCCGTCTGGAAAGAGGCAGCATCCATACAGCTTACGCGTACTGCCAGCTGGCCATCAGCATGACGCATGATGGTCAATTCCGCACCCTTCAGCATCCCCTCACCGAGGGTAATGCGTACTTCATGCGCCCCCTTGCCCGGCTCGGCCACCAGAATACGCTCCACGAGCCTATCCAGATCTGCCACTGGTATGGATTCTGGCGCAGTCGTTGGCATTGCTTCAGCCATATGGTTGGCAAACAGACTCTCCATCAGCGAGGCAGCGGATGGCAAAACATTTTCCGACATTGCCACAGATGCTTGTTTTTTAGCATCTGTATGCTCATTTTCCAGTGAATGCTTTACGCCCGTGTCCTTATATGTGGAGGAATGCCGCCCCGCATTGCCGTCGGAGTTATTTTGCTCATAGGCATTGGAGAAAGCGCGCTGTTCGGCAGCGGTGGGTTGCCGCTGCACAGCAGCAGTATCCATACTCTCAAGGTTCGTTACCCTACCCTCGGCTTGCAACTGTTGCACGTCCATTGATTCCCCCCCATGTGCCGCAATCAACCTTCTTCACTACCCCTGACCAGACCGCGTGATTCTTCCATCTCGAGATCGGCCAGGCGTTCTTCTTCCTTGCGCATGGCAGCAGTCCACATATCTCTATGTTCTTCCAATTTCATACAGGCCTTGCGGGCCTGAACAACCGCATCCCGTGCGCGATCTGTCTCTTTCTGGCGATCAAGCACAGCAGCCTCGGCCTCGTCTACCTGCTGCTGCCGTTCTGCTTCGCCCTGCGCCAAACGGGCAAGGTCTTCACGAAACTCGCCCAGTTTTGCCGCATCCATAGGCTTGCCGATAATAGACGCGTAACGACGCTCTTCCTCTTGTGGACGCCACATCTTGTAACGTTCCAGCTCGGCTGCCTTACCATCACGCAATTCCTGAGCCTCATGCAGACGTTCTTCTGCTGTGCGGGCATCACGCTTTGCCTGGTCCTCATGCAGCATGCGTACCCGAAGCATGGCTGCCAGTGGATATTTGGCCGTGGGCACAGGCTAGGCCACCGCCCGTTGCAGAGCAGCCACGGTTTGTGCAAAATCGCTTTTTTCGTCCTGCTTCTGACGTAGAAAGGCATTGACTGCAGACATGTGTGCCAGAGCAGAATCTGCCTCTGCATCCGCCCCCTGTTTGTACTCACCAATCTGCACTAAAAGTTCAATCTCTGCGTATTTGGCCAAAATAGCGCGCAGCTGCTGCGCCGCCTTCTTGTGCTCCGGCGTGACAATGGCGTTCATGACGCGACTGACACTGGCCTGAATATCAATAGCAGGGTAGTGGTTGGCAGCAGCCAGTTTACGCGAGAGTACGATATGCCCATCAAGAATGGATCGCGTTTCGTCGGCCACTGGTTCCGTCATATCGTCGCCTTCCACCAGCACCGTATACAGCGCCGTAATGGACCCCTTGCTGGAATTACCTGCCCTCTCCAACAGCTTTGGCAGCTCAGAAAACACCGAGGGGGGGAAACCACGGCGTGTGGGTGGCTCGCCGGCAGCAAGGCCAATTTCGCGCTGGGCGCGGGCAAAACGAGTGACCGAATCCATCATGAGCAGCACACTCTTGCCCTGATCGCGAAAATACTCGGCAATGGCTGTTGCCGTATACGCCGCCTTGAGCCGCTCCATAGACGATCTGTCAGAAGTGGAGACTACCAGTACCGCCTTGGAGAGCCCGCCAGGCCCGATATCATGCTCAATAAATTCCCGTACTTCACGCCCGCGTTCACCAATGAGGGCCAGCACGCAAACCTCGGCAGAACACCCCTTGAGGATGCTGGAAAGAAGGGTACTCTTGCCGCCGCCGGCTGCGGCAAACACGCCCATACGCTGCCCTTCGCCACAGGTCAGGATACCGTCGATAGCGCGCAGGCCCAGCGTGATGGGATGATCAATGATTTTGCGCGTCATGGGGTTGGGCGCTTCGTTAAAAATGGGATAATGGTTACGCGTATGCAGCTCCGGGCCACCATCCATGGGCTGGCCAAGGCCATCCACCACACGCCCCAGGAGTTCGTTGCCCACGGGCACTGACAATATTTCCCCTGTGGGGATTACCTCTGTAGCAGGTGAAATGCCCTGCATGCTGCCCAACGGAGAAAGCAAGGCAATACTTTCAACAAAGCCCACCACCTCGGCTTTAAGCTGCCAATTTTCCCAGGGATTGCGCAGAATGCAGAGTTCACCCATGCGCAAACCAGGCACCACCGCGCGGATGATGGTGCCCACCACCTGCTCTACACGCCCACGCACTTCTATGGGCGTCACATTGCGGATGGTTTCATTCAGCAAATTACCAATATACTCAAAGGCCATGGCTATGACTCCGCACCGATTCTGGCGGTCAAGGCGTTTTCAATGGCCTTGAGCTGCACTTCCAGGCTGGCGTCCACCACGCCCATTTCGCTCTCCAGCATGCAGCTGCCGGGTTTCATGCGCTGATCGGCTATCAGCTCTATGCCAGCGGACACAGACGCGCTTACGAGCATAGGAGCAAGCGCCTCACGCACATGGGGCTCTTCTTCGGGACACACACGCACAAGCACGCGCTGTCGACCGCGCACCTGATCCAGTGCCGTACGCACGACACGCACAATGCGTTCTTTGTCGTCCAGGTCACCCACTATTTTTCGTACGGCAGTGGTGACGACCTCCACAATCTGCCGCTCAAGGCCCTCCAGATACTCCACGGCCTGCATGCTGGTTTCCAGCATTTTCTCGGCCTGCTGCATCTGCCCCTCCAACACGCCATCTTCATACCCCTGCTTTTTGCGTTCCTGATAGGCGTCATCAGCCCGCTTGCGGATGGCCTCCGCCTCAGCACGAGCGTCGTCCAGCACAGATTGCGCCTGCAGCAGACTGGCATATGCCTCTGCGCGCAAGATGCGTGTACCTGGAGCCGGCTTGACAATGCCTTCTATGCGGTGAAATACGGCTTCCATGAAGGCACAACCTCCCGCAGCAGGCATTTTTTCATCAATCGCCAAAGCGCCTGCCAGGCAGCATCACTTAACGCATCGCCCAAACTCACTTTCGCCACGTATCCCTCAGACAGATGTGTCAACCGCACAAGGAATAGACGACGCAGTTCCTTGGGCCAGCGCAGGGAACAATAATACAGTGCAAGCCAACCGTGTGCCCGACAACGCTCCGGCAAGGGTATTTCCGTATCACGATGTGCCATGATATCACCCGCTGTGCCCGTCTGATACTGACCACGCGTCTGGGCATAGTCAAGCATATCCTCGCCAAGGATCTCACAGCAAGACCGGCGCTCATCCCGCGTGACGACGTGCGCCAGAGCAGGTGCGTGCAGGGTCACACCGGCCACAAGAGCAAGACGGGAAAGCTGCATATCATCGAGCAAAGCCAGTTTGCGCGTGTCTTCCTTAAAATCCCAATAGAACACCGGCTTCTGCTCCACGCCGTCAGCCCGCATGCTGTCCGGTGCCTGGGCCAACCAGGGCTTCAGACTGGCAAGCACATCTGGAGGCAGGGGACCAGCGCTGTCCGTTTTTTCAGAGCAGGGATGCTCATTGCATCGTATGATGGCCGGCCATAAGAGATTGTTCTCTGCAAGCAGAGCATCAAAAAAGGGTTTATTTGCCGTTACATCGGTCGCCATAGAGCGCTCCCGCTATGCCCCACCTTCCCGAGCCTCAGCTTCATCCTTTGACAGCATGGTCTTGCGCTTTTGCCACAGTACCGTACCACCTATGCCAGCTGCGGCAAAAACCAGGGCAAGAGCCAAAGTTTGCAGCAAGAGCGGCAGAGAAAACTGCGCCCCAAACAACGAAGGGGGTGGCGGTGGCACCTGCGGCACAGTAACGCTCTCACGCACGGGTACCAGCATGACAGTCACATTGTCATACGAAAGACCGGCCACAGCACTTGCCGTAGCTTTACGAATGTCGGCCACCAGCGTGGTAGCTATGGAATCCGGTGTATGCCGTAAGAATACCGTGGCAGAAGGCGGAATTTTTATGTCGTTCAGGGTATCGTTCACGCCCAGCTCCACATGCACCCTGGCAGTGAGCACCCCGTCAATGCGGGAAAAGGTGTTGGAAAGCTCCTGCGACAGTGCCCACGTCATGCGAGCCTTTTCTTCAGTAGCGGAACTGATCATCCCCCCCCCAGTGAACACGCTGCCCAAGCTGGCAAAACTGTCTCTGGGCAGGCTGTGTTGCCTGAGCAGCTGCAGGGCATCTACCACCTGGCTGTCCTCCACAGAAATGGCATAGCCCGTCTTGCCTGCAGAAGTTTTTTCCGCCCTGACACCGCGCTTAAGCAATACGGAAAGCATGGCATTGGCCTGTTCTTCGTTGAGGCCAGTGTAGAGCTCCGTTTGACAGGCGCAAAGCAACAGGACTAAAGGCAGCACAATGGCAAGCAATCGTCGTGCAAGCATGAAAGTTCCGTAGGGTTACAGGGTCACAAATTGCGTAGCAGATCCGCTGCCAGATGCTTCTGCGGACAATGCTCTGGAATATGGGCAAAGGCTTCTTCCGCCTCACTGCTGCGCCCGGGCAACAGATAAGCCAGCCCCTCCATGATCCGTGCGTCTGCATCATCTGGCCATTGTTCCAGCAGAGGGGTGAGAATGTCCAGAGCTTTGTCAAAATCATCCACCACAAGATGGGAGAAAGCCAGAGTAATGCGCGCCGGCACAAAGCCTGGACGCACGGCCAGCACACCATCCACAATGGTTCTGGCTTCTGCTGGCATGCCCTTGTGACAGGCCAGGTTGGCAATATCCAGCAGCAGTGCGATGTCACTGTCATCAAGCAGCACAGAAGTCGTTTGACTCATGTTCATACCCCCACCATTTTACCATGTAGACGCTCTGCAGCTGCCTCGCCGGTTTCCACAGCCAGCAGAAGCCGTTTGGCAACGGGAAAATCCTCTGCGGAAAGGCCCGTATCCATGGCCTGCCGCACAGAGCTTTTCATAGCAAACAACGCTTCCTGTAAGCGGTGCAATCCCGCTCCGTTGTAGTCTCCGTCCAGCAAATCGAACGCAGATAGCCGCTCACTCATGGTGACCTCGCAAATTGTAGGTAAATACGCTGTCTCCGCGCCGCAATGTCAACCCTGTTGTGGTGATGCGCTCAAGCACAGTGCCATTGGGCAGCACGGAGCCAGGGAAAAAACGTCTGCCATCCTCCGTGATGACAAAGTCCAGGGGAGCAGCAAAAACACCCGTTAGCGTCAGGCCACCCAGCGGATCGGCCTGGCTGTTTTCTGCAAGCTGTAAGGCACTGTTTGGACTCGTTTTGCTGGTCTCAGCTGTAATCACGGCAGGCATGTGAGAAATGCCCTGCATGGCGGGAGAAGGCGTGTTCAGGTCTTGAGCGCCTTCACCAAACAGCGGCACACCGAACTGGGCGTTCAGCTCAGCCTTCATGCGGGCCAGGACCAATGCCCTTTCCTGAGCAATATTGCCAGACAGGGTGATCCGGCCTGGCAAAAACACTGGCTGAATATCATTGAACCCCACATTCTGCAGGGCTGCAAGCACCTTTGGGGCAGCATCCTTTTCGTAAACAATACGACGCCTTTTCTCAGGAGGAGAGGGCACATCCTTTTCCAGCTGGGCGAAAGCGTCCGCCTCTACCAGAGTATCGCGCATATAGGCCGCCACGCGCAACAGCGGTTCACCACCACTCCGCTCCATGCGTACTGCGGGGAAAAAACCGCGTATCCCCAAGGCATTACGTACGGCACGCAGCATGTCGTCATCCACCGCCACTTCCAAATAGACTGGAAAAGATACTTCCTGCACAGCCTGTTGCAGTTTTTCCAGACTGCCAGCCGAAGCCACGGCCCCACGCACTTCCACGCCTGGCCAGCGTGGCGTGACCGCAAGCCCCGTCAGGCCGGCTTTTTCCAAAATTCCTTTGACAATGGCGGGGTATTGTGAGCGGCTTGGACCAGAAGAAAACACGAAGGAAAGAGCACATAGCAGAACAGCCAAGAACAGCAGCGAAACGGGTCGTCCCCAGCGCTGGCGCAATGGTACAGGCTCGTCCATGCGCACCGACTGAAAGCCTGCAGACATCGCCGGCAGATTGCCGTCCACGCTGAGAGTTTCACGTTCCTGGCCTTCTTGCAGCTCGTCAGCAACCGGCTTTTGCCTGCCTTCGGTCACAGGATCTGCCATGTCCGGCTCTGCGCCCTGAACGGGGTCTGGCGCTAACTCCCCCTGACTGACAGCAGGCCCAACACGTTGCGGCAGCACGGTTTCCTGCACTGCACCAGGCACATTCCAGGCAAAGCAGGTTTCCCCCAGATACCAGGCTGCGCCCGCCTCCAAAGTGGTTTCCCCTTCCAGAGCCGTACCGTCCACAAATACGTGTGACTCCTGCGGCACGACAGTGACGGTTACGGTTCCGGCTTCGTCCACGCTGACACGCAGCTCAGCATGACGTGGAGCCAGACCATTAAGAATAAGATCACAGGTATCATCGCTGCCCAAAAGCCATGCTCCTGCGGTCAAATCAATGTGTGCTCCCAGATGTACACCAGAAAAGACATACAGTGTGGCGACAGCCGAAGTATGGTCAGAGGCGGCATCGCTCATGGACGCACCGCCGGAGTTGACGTTTGCAGCGGTCTTGCGGGCTCACCCATGGGTGAGGGATGATTGGGCTTGCCGGGTTGGGCTGGAATGTCCGGTGTTGAGGCGTAATCCAGACGGCGGCGCGTGCAACCTCCCACCGGTGGTTTTGAGGGGATGCGTTCATCGTAATTGGCCTCGGTGGCAGAACGGCTGAAGCGCGGATCATCCACACGGTTGGGCACAGGAGGTGCATCCTCGATATTCAGAATACGCGGTGTGATGAGCACCAGTCGCTCCATGCGCGTATGCTCCAGCTTGTCAGAACCAAAAAGGCGACCCAGCAGGGGAATATTCTTGACGCCGGGAACACCCGACTCGCTGTCTCCCTGCTTTTCTTGGTAATATCCCGCAATGAGCAGGCTCTGCCCTTCACTGACAATGGCCTGGGTATTGATTTTCGTCTGCTTGATGGGCTCAGGCGTAGTGCTGCTTACTGTAAAAGTGGAGGAATTATCGTTGCGGTTGTCCTGCACGGTGACAATGAGCTTGATGGCGTCCGGCAGCACAGTACCGTCTGACAGTACACGACCAGGGATGATGTGCGGCGTCACCTTGAGTACGGTACCCGTCTCAACTTTGAAAAGATCCGTGGCCTGATATCCAGACACGGGGATATAGTAAGTACTTGTGTTCTCCAGCGTGGCCTGCACATTATCCGTGGTCAGCACTGAAGGCTTACCCAGCATGCGCGCTACGCCGTCTTCTTCCAGGGCTTTGACCCGGGTAAGAAAAAAATCTGTACCGCGTGTATAGAGCGTGGAGAAGGAGAGCCCTGCATCCGATGAAGCCCCGGTAGCGGGCATAATACCCGATGCAGCTGCAGCACCGCCGGCCCCGCCCAGGGTCCAGCCGTTGCCCAGTTCTGCCCCGCCCTGAAAGTTGACCCCCAGTTCCCGCTGGTAGTTGCTGTCTATATCCACAATGGCAGCGTGGATCTCCACCAGGCGCACGGGCTTGTCCAGGTCTTCAATGACACGGGCATAATACTCCATACGGTATTCTGCGTCCGTAATCACAACTGCGTTGACGCGAGGGTCAGCGATAATGTTGGCTTGTGATAACGTCTGATAGCCACCATGGATCTTGCCTACGCCCTCACCGCCTGCTTTTGCCTCTGGTTCTGAGGCTTTACCAGCCGCAAGACCAGACCCCAGTAATCCCTGCTGCGCTGCTGACGCACGGGTAACTGTGGTTTGTGTTTGCGGCTCCCCCGTGACCATGGCTCGTAGTATGCTCGCAACACCTGGCACCGTCAACAGAGCGTCATTGCTGCTGTTGACCTGTTTGTCCTCCGCCCACGCGTGCTTGAGAGGAAAAACACGTATGGTGATGCGATTGGTCTGTGCCTGCTCCATACTGGCCATGGCCTGCCGCAACTGGTCAATATAAAAGCCCGGCGCATTTACATAGAGGATATTTTTTTCCTTGAGCAGCTTGTGCGTCAGCTGCGGGGAAAGGATGTCGGCTTCCCTGAACAGAGAGAGCAAATCACCTGCCTTGACCACAGACGGAGCCAGAAATGCCTGCTGCATCTCAGGCTGTGCATAAAAGTTAATGGTTCTGCCCTGCCGAAACCAGCGCACCTGCCAGGCTGCCCCCATGCTGGCGAGGAATTCGTAGGGATTCGTCTTATCGAAAGTACCGTTGACCTGTCCCTTGAGAGCAGAACTGACTATGGCGTTATACCCTTCTATGCGCGCAAATTCGGCAAGGAGTACAGACAGTTCTTCGTTCTGTGCCACATGGGTGAAAGGCACAAGAAAAAGACGCTGCGGAGCATGAGGCCTAGCCGGTTTGGCGTGCACCTCTGCTGCCAGCAGCACTATGACCAGTAGCGTAAACAGGAAATACGCAACCCGCCGCATCATAGTTTGAGGCCGGAAAACATCTCGGCACTAAAGATAGCGTTCACATGTGTTTTGCCTGTCTCCGAATGCCCCATTGTGGATTTCCACCACGAAAGGTCATTGAGCAGGCCCTGCACTTCCAGCATAAAGGTTTCCCTGTCAGCGCTCAGGGGAACGCATCGAAAACAGATAAGACATGGGATGGTGCTGTTTTCGCCCGGAACGGAGAATTCTCCCACTTCTTCCAGAGCGAGAATGGAAGGTCGCTCCCTGAGTACGGCCACCTGCTTGCTCGCAGCTTCGGCGCAGAGCGCCTCTGCCTCCGAAGCAGGCAGTTCCGCCACAATACCGCGTATAAGGCATGTTCTGCCGTTAAGGGCAAAAAACGTCGCGTCCAGATCGTTTTCCAGCGATACGCGATACACACCCGCACTGTCCGGTGTCGCCAGTGATGTCCAGCCCGTAGCCTCGGCCAGAGCACGCATATGTTCTGCCATGTCGGGCATGTGACTACGCCACCTTATCCATGCCCGCAAGGAGGGTTTCTGTCTTGTCCATGACGACCTTATGCTCTGCCCTGCTCTTGTCGCCCAACGTCAGAACAGCCTGCAAAGAAATTTGGGCTTCCTCCTTCTTCCCCTGTTTTAGCAGACAGATAGCGCTATAATAAAAAGGGGCTGGGTCTTCAAGGGCAGAATAGAGCGCTGCCATTTGGTAGGCTTCCAACGCGCCGTTATAGTTCTCCATCGCCTGACGGCACGCTCCAAGGCCCATCCAATGCGCCTCGGTATCGCTGGCATAGGCCGTGAGCCAACGGAAGAGCGTTTCAGCATCCTCATATTTGCCTGCCGCATAGAGCTGATAGGCCAGCGTATAACGGGCTTCTATTACGCTCTCCTTCATACCCAGAATACGGTACAATGGCTCTCCACTGATAAGCGCGTCGCGCACCTCATCCAGTTGTTGTGGAGAAAGGCCCAATGTTTCGGTACCCACCTGCTGCACGGATTTCTTCAAGGATTCCAGAAACTGCCGCAAAGCTTCTTTCTGTTCCTCAGTATTATTTTCCATCTGCGCTCCTTATAGAATTAGAGTAGGCTGGGGGGATATTTCGGACTTTAGAATAATCTCAGTTTGTATTCAAGATTTCATATTCTTCTTGCCCGAACTTGTAAAGGCATATTGTAGAGAAAGAATAAACGCCTCACATATACAAGAAGGAAGGCAGCCTCACCCTCACTTCCCATGAAAATTTCTCTGAGCCGATACAACATCCCCGGGCAGATCACCTTCGTCCAGACTGGTTGAGGACCGAGCTTGTGTCCTGAACGTGACTGGCGTACTGGCCCACCGCCTCTTGCAACTGTACCATCTTTTTTTGGATGTCAGCCCCCAGAGCGTCCAGCTGATTTTGCAGTATGGTGATGAGCATATCCCATTCAGCCTGATTCATTTCCTTGTCAACGGCAGCAGGAAATGCAATATGCAATGCGTCGCAGACAGCATTGATGGCCTTCATTTTTTCCAAAACAGCCAGAGCTTCGGTCCATGTGTCTCCGCTTCCGCTCTGGCTGTTGTCAGGAAGTCTAATCTTGATGCCGTGGCTTTGGCAGAACTTCAGGAGCAATCCCGAGATGGCTCCTTTTTTGAACCCGCCATGTCCACACTGTCTGCACTCTTCGAGTACCTCTTTGTACTCCGCCTGAGTGGCACATCCATGAATCCAGTCGTTTCTCCTCCTCCGCAGATCCCGGGCAGCTTGCATGGCGTCGAAGATTTCCTTTTTCCTGGCCTGCTGCTGCGTTATTTGCGCCATACGCTCCTGCGCATCTGCCCTGATATCCTTGGACATTTCCAGCTGCAGCTCAACCATGTCCGCCTGCTGGCTGTCCGCCGCCGCCGGGGCAACTGGAATATTGGCGGCGGCAACAGCGGCATTGGCCTCAATATCGTTAGTGAGGTTCATGGGCGACCCCCCAGTATTACTTCACTATTGCCCCTTGGCCAAACCGGTCAGCACCTGATTGGACGTCGCTATTGCTGTGTTTGCGCCCTGCATGTAGCTGTTGTACTGCCCCATGAAGTCCTGCAGCTGCACCATCTGGGTCTGGATGTTCGCACCCACGGTATCCATCTTGGTCTGCAGCTGTGCGATGACCTTGTCCCACTCGGCCTGGTTCTTGTCCTTGTCCGATGAGGTGGGCATGCTGATGCCTGCCGCATCGCAGGCAGCGTTGACCGTTTTCAATTTTTGCATCTGATCAATGGCCGTGTTCCAAATTTGCACGGCTTTGTTCAGATCGCCATAGGGCGCGGGGGTGATGCCATGACTCTCGGGGAATGTCTTGAGTGATCCGACGGCGGCCCATTTTTTGTCCCGGTACTCCGACATCCCTTTAATCATATTGTCGTACTCCGCCTGCGTGGCCGAGCCGCGAATGGTTCCGGCCTCCTTCAGATCCCGGGCGGCGTTCAAGGCATCCGCAATCTGTTTTTTACTGGCCTGCTCGTTCTCTATTTCCTTAATGCCCGCCATGGCCTGTTCCTTGTTGGTCTTGGCCAGATCCATCTGCAGCATGGCCAGTGCCATCTGCGGGCTGCCGTGTGCGGAAAACGTAGCAAAAACAGACTGAGTGTTCGAAGTGGCGTTGACTTGAGTCATGGTATTCTGTCCTTCTCTTATGATGTTGTGCGCTTACTGCCCCTTGGCCAGGCTGGTCAGCACCTGGTTGGCTGTCGATACTGCCGTGTTTGCGCCCTGCATGTAGCTGTTGTACTGCCCCATGTAGTCCTGCAGCTGCACCATCTGGGTCTGAATGTTCGCACCCACGGTATCCATCTTGGTTTGCAGCTGGGCGATGAGCTTATCCCAGTTCAGGTCGTTTGCCTTTTTGTCGCCGGCCTTGTCCGGAACGGTGAGGCCCATGCCTTCCACAACCTCGTTGAACTCCTTGCTGGTGTACGGTTCTCCACCCGCCTGCTTGGTGTAATTGCTGTCGCTGGCTTTATAGTCACGAGCCTGATTCAATGCATCGGCTATTTGTTTCTTCTTGGCCTGCTCGTCCTCTATTTCCTTAATGCCCGCCATGGCCTGATCCTTGTTGGTCTTGGCCAGCTCCATCTGCAGCATGGCCAGTGCCATCTGCGGGCTGCCGGATACGGAAAAGTTAGCAAAGACAGACTGAGTGTTCGAAGTGGCGTTGACTTGACTCATAAGTATTTCCTCCTGAGCGTCTTAAAGAGAGTATAGAAGCCTTAACCCATGATTCTGGACATGGTCTGGTTCATATTGGACTGCATGGAATTCATGAACTCCAGAGACTTGCTGATAAGGTCACGCTGCGCCTGCATGGAATTCCTGATAGTTTCCATCATGGTACGTTGTTGCTCAATGTCTGCATCGAGCCGCTTGTTTTCCGCCTGTGCCTTGGATTCGACATAGCTGCCCACGGCGTTAAGAATGCCGCTGATGGAATTGCCCGAGGTCGAGATAGCCTCTCCCTTGCTCTTGGCTACGGTCAGGGCATCGCCCGTACCACCTCTAACAGTAACAACTGCGCCCGCAATACTCGCAGTGGCGCTGACCACTGCGCCGGTAATGGCCAGGGCCATTTTGTCATAGGCCGCATCTTCAATCTTCTGGGCCTGCTTGTTTATGTCAGCAATAACAGCCTCATTGCGCTTGAGCAGCTCCGTAGTGTTCTGCTCGTTCTGCTTGGCGGCCTCCTTGACACAGAGGGCAGCCAGCAGGGCGCCGGGTGAAAGCGTGGCCACCATCATGCCACTCAGGGCAGACATGTCCGCATTGGCCTTGGGGGCGTCGGGCACAAAACCACGGTCAGCGACACCAGCATTATTCTTAGGTTCGGGTGGCGTGGGCTGCGTACCGTCCGTGCCAACGGGTTTACGGTTGGGCGTGGGTACTCCAGCCTCAGAAGTGCCGTTCATATAGGTAGAATCTGTGGACGTTGGGGATGTGGGGAAATTGACTCCGGACATAAGTGTTCTCCTTATGCTGTGGACGAAGCGCCACCGGTGAGAATGGCGGTCTGCGTAGCAGCATTTTCCTTAATGATGTCGGTGACAGCCTCAGCTGTCTTCTGGCTGTCCTCAATGACCTGCTTCATGTGCTTGGCGACAAGGTCGTTCACCATCTGAATCTGTTCCAGGATAGCCTGCAGACGCTTCTGGTCCGCACGGGCATACTCGGCATCCTTGGTGTAGACAGCGCTGGCGATGTTCGCTCCGGAGCCAGCCACATCCGTACCAGCCTTGGCGGCCGTGCTTACCTTGCTAATCATCTGCGCCACCTTGACCAGCTTGCCCGCATCGCCTGCTGCCTGGCTTGTGCTCGCGCCAAAGGTGCAGACAATGGCGGCGATGGAAACCACGAGGTCCAGCCCCAGCTTGACCCACTGACCCGCTTCCTTGCTGCCGGTGGCGGCCTCAATGCCCCAGCCCACAAGACTGGTCAGGCCCCAACCTCGGCCAGAGACAGCTTCACCTACGGCATCCAGCACCTGGTCGGCCAGCGAGACCCCCAGCAGCACAAGGCCAGCCACGCCCACACCTGCGCCAACACCCGTGGCGATCATGGCCACGCAGGCCACAGCCGCCAAGGCCATGCCGATGTACTTGAAGACATTGGCGATCTTATCCCAGATGCTTGCGTTTTCCAGCTTCTTGATCTGCTCATCGATCTTCTGGATCTTTTCCTTGTTGGCGGCCTCGCGCTCCGCAGCATTGGCCTTGACGGTGGCGATGCCCGCCTTGGTTTCACTATGCCGTACTTCCTCGCCGATGGCGTCCAGCAGAATATCCAGAGCGATGGAACTGCCTGCGGCAAGCGAGGGCTTGGGCAGCGCAGGCAGTTCTGTGGAAGTGCCGCCCTGCTTGCCATCCTTGGCGGGGGGGAGGATTTCTTCCAACGCCCCGCTTTGTTGCAGCTTGTTAAGCAGCTCAATTCCGTCGATACTGGTTGGCGTCTGCACACCAGCACTTTGATTGAGATTGATTTGTGACATGGTCAGCTCCTATGCCAGATGTGCTCGCAATTCCAGTGCCATCTTGCGGTAGCGCGTCTGTTCGGCATCCTCCGCATCGCCGTAACTGGTGATAACATCCAAAATCTTTTGTGCCGCTTCCACATCCTTAATGGACAGGCAGCACTGAGCCAGCAGGTAAAGGGGTTTAGCGTTCAGGGGATACCCCAGCTCAGCGGCACGGGCAAAGCAGAAGACGGCCTCGCGGTATTCCGCTCGCTTCTCCAGGCAGCAGCCCAGGCCGATCCAGTTGCGGGGGGTGGATGCGTCATACTGGCAGAGAGAACGATACATGGTTTCCGCATCGTGCGTTCTGCCCGAAGCATACAGATTGCAGGCAAGGGCGTACCCTGCTTCCAGCGACTTGGGCGGTATATGGAACATCTCCGCCACACTGGCTCCCTTCAGCGCCTGCTCGTACATAACCTTGACCTCACTCTCTGAAAGACCGGAGAGTTCGGCGATACGCACCAGGATTGCGCTCATGTCTGAGGTGTTCTGCGACTGCGTCATCAGGATTTCCTCCAACAGTTACACACGCACAACGCCCTGACGGCGACTACCCGGAGCAGAAGCACCACTGCCTGCAGCGGCAGACGTGCTGTTTTTATACTGCGTGGCACGCGCCTCGCCTTCACGCTTGGCCTTGGCCTTGGCCTCTTCCAAGGCCTGACGCACTTCGGGTGTCACGTCTGCATCGTTCACCTTCACTTCGCCATCCTCCGCTATGCCTGCAGCCTTGCGCATGGCCTTTTCCTGCTGTTCCAGACGGGCAAATTCGTCCTTCAACTCTGTGAAGGCAGCGTCCTGACGCGCACTGTCTTGCTCTGTAAACATAACGTACCACCTTTTATTTTTTGATTATTAGAAAACACATCCTTACTTGCAGTGGAACTACCTCTTTCCCGATACTATTGCAAGTTACACCAGCAGCATGAACACACTGTGTTTGTAGTAAAAAAAGCAATATACATACCAACATGATATTTCATTAAATTTTAATACATTTCATCTAGTTATTAGATACAGATGCTTCCATGACCATTTATACATTTCATCATTTATGTTGATATATTATTGTGATTTTTACATAATCATTTGAAATATATAATTATTATCTATTTATCATCATTTTTGTCGATACAGCACCCCATCTCACGACATATATCCTTAAGATTGCTTTTTGGGGAAACAGCACATACAAAGATAGCAAAGGACATAGAGGAGGAAGCCATGCTGCACGAAATCTCCGGCCAGACACAGCCCTTGTTCAATACCACGCCAGGTGTCAGGCAGCCGCCACAAGGGGCCACGGGCAAGCTCATCGGCAAGGCAGTTGTGCAGGTTATTACGCCACAGTCCATCCTGCAGAATGCCATGGAAGAAATCAGTTCCAACTTCAACAAGTCCGACGACTACGCCCTTAAAAACCGCAAGGAGCGCGACAAGACGTCCACCTCCATGAAGGATCGGCTCAAGGCCTTCCGCAAGGTTGCAGAGGCGAACAGAGCAGAAGCCAAGGACGCGGTGGACGAACTCACCCGGGCCATTGAAGAGCACCCGGACCGGGAGGCCATTCTCAAAGAGGCCATGGAGCAGCATGAGGAAGCTGCGGAAGCCTGGGCGGCCTTGCAAGAGGCCAGCGACCAGCTGAAGCAAAAGGGCGCAAACCCCAAAGCCCTACAGGAAGTGGGCGAGGCCCTGCGTCTTATGGACATGCGTTACGGCGCAGCCATCCGGGCGGGCGTCACCGGCACACTGACGGCAGCGCAGAACTACGTTTCACTGGGCAAACCACTGGATTCAGGAGCCACCTATCGTAAGGCCGTCTTGGAATTTACCACCACGCGGGACCTCTACCTCTTTGTGCAGCAAAAATACGGCGGCGACTTCGACAAGGCCGTGGACTTTCTCTACGCCTCCCTGGCTGCAGACATGGCCTGTGACGCACCCAGCACCGACAAGGCATCTCTGGAAAGTGTGAACACCAGCTTTGGCAAACTGCGCAGTTTCCAGAGCGCCCACGCCCGGTGCGACGAACAGATGCACCGCTGGGCCAATGTCCATCAGGTACAGAACTGCGGCATGAAGGGGGTGGATCTGCTGGGCGAGGTACTGGACATGGGAGAGCAAGCCTTCGTAGGAGCCACGCAGATAGACGACATTGCACGTAAGGCCGGGGCACCGGATATAGAACGACGCATCCTGTTCTTGCAGGAACTGCAGCAGAATGTGCGTGTTTTTTCGCCTCTGGTCTTTGACCAGGCAGAAGGCCGCACGCGTGTGCTGGACGCCGTACAGGACGCCGTTGATAGTGCTGTTGCCGAGGAGGATGCCATGCTGACCTCCAAGGAGAGCTGACTATGTCACTGCAAACTGCCGTAGAAACATTCGGGAAACGTTTGGGCATGCCCTCGCTTGCCCTGGGGCCGGATGGGCTTGCTGCGCTGGATATTTCTGGTGTGGGACGCTTATATCTTGAAATTTCCGATAAAAGTGGTCATGAAGAGCTGTTGGCCTATCTGACACGGGCTGTGCCGCACCATGATCGGGACATTGCCCGACGAGCCCTGTCTTACTGTCATTACAGCCACGCCCATGACCTGCCTCTGTGGGCTGGCATGCACAAGGACAATCTTGTGGTGCTCACACGAGTCAGCGGACAGGAGGCCACCGGACAGGTGCTGGAAAATGCAGCACTCCTGCTGGCCGACAGTCTGAACAACATCAGTGAAGGGAGTAAGTAGCAATGCCTGATCCACTGCGTCTTCTTGATGGCAACCTCGGCATTCAGAGCGTGCTGCATTCGCAGGAAATGCCACGCATGCCTGAGGCTCGCCCGCTGCCTTCCACAGCCTTGCACGAAGCCGGTTTAGAAGAACTGTTTAGCGCGACAACCACAGATAAATTTCTGGAGCATGCCCTCTGCCCCCCGGTGGGAGACGGCACCGTGCTGCAGCCTGCCGAGTTCAGCAGCTGTCTGCGGGAAAGCCTTACGGTACTCAAGGAAAACCGTCAGCCAGAGGTACGTTCCTTTGTGAGCGGTGAACTGTCTCCACTGCTGGAAAATGAGGCACTGCTGCAAGCCTACAGCGGGCTTCTCATTGGGGGATGATCGGTGGCGAACAGGGCAGGTGTAAACGTTCAGCAGAAACGAGCCTTGCATGTGCTTGGCTATCTTTTTTTGCGCATGGGGCAGTACGCCCGCGCACGACGGCTGTTTGCAGCTCTGACCGCCTTGGACCCTGGTGATCTGCATGCCCGCTGCTCTCTGGCGCTCAGCTGCATCCGGCTTGAGGACGGGGAGGCAGCGCTGCACACGCTTACCGGTCTGGCCCCGGGCGACCCCCTGCCTGGCGGCGACGCCACTCTGCATTTGCTGCTGGCCCGTGCCCATGCCCTTGTGGGTGACACCACGGCTGCACGGGAGGCTGCGGCAGCCTTCTGGAATGCTCGCAGAGCTGGGAGCAAAGAGCAGTGAACATCCTTGCCACCGCACGGGGCATCGTTTCCCGCACCACCAAGCACAGCGACCTTGCCCTGGTTGGCCTGCTGGTAGCGGTCATCGCCCTGATGATCATGCCCATGCCCACCTTTCTGGTGGACACGCTCATCGGCGCCAACATGTCTCTCTCTTTCGCCATCCTGATGATGACCATGTATGTGAAGACGCCGCTGGAATTCTCCTCCTTTCCCACCATGCTGCTCTTCACCACCCTGTTCCGTGTGGGGCTGAACATTACAACCACGCGCCTCATTCTGCTCAACGCGGACGCAGGCGAGATCATCCAGACCTTTGGCGAGTTTGCCCTAGGCGGTAATTTCGTAGTGGGTGCGGTGGTCTTTCTCATTCTGACCATCGTGCAGTTTCTCGTTATTTCCAAAGGCGCAGAACGTGTGGCCGAAGTTGGCGCACGCTTCACCCTGGATGCCATGCCCGGCAAACAGATGTCTATAGATGCTGACATGCGGGCCGGCGTCATCGACATGGCCGAAGCGCAGAGACGCCGCGAGGTCATCAGCCAGGAAAGTAAGATGTTCGGCGCCATGGACGGTGCCATGAAGTTCGTCAAAGGCGACAGCATTGCCGGCATGGTGGTGGCCGTAGTCAACATTGTGGGCGGCACGGTCATTGGCACGACGCAGCGCGGCATCCCCGCTTCTGAAGCACTGAACATCTACGGCATCCTGACCATCGGCGACGGACTCGTCTCACAGATTCCCTCACTTATCATTGCCATCTCGGCGGGCATCCTCATCACCCGCTCCGGCGACACCAAAGTAGACGTGGGCGCGCAGATTGGCGGACAGTTCTTCAACCAGCCCAAGGCCCTGTTCATTGCGGGCGGGCTCATCTTTCTCTTTGCGCTTATCCCCGGTTTCCCCAAACCGCAGCTCTTTACCCTGGCCTTTGCCCTGGGCGGCTTTGCCTATGTGCTGGACCGCATTCAGAAAATGCCAACCAGCCGTGACGCCAAGACAGAATTTGAGAAGTCCGTACGCGCTTCCACCGAATCCCAGAGCGAACGGACCCGGGCATCTAACGAACAACAGGACGATTTCTCGCCAACCGTCCCCATCATCCTCGATATTTCTGAAGAGCTCTCCACTGCGCTGGACTATGACAAGCTCAACGATGAACTGGCAGCCCTGCGCCGTGCCCTGTATTTTGACCTGGGCGTGCCCTTTCCCGGCATCAACTTGCGCGTGGCACGACGCCTTACGGGCCTGACCTACGAGCTGCAAATCAATGAAATTCCCCTGAGTGCAGGCAAACTGGAACCGGGCATGGCGCTCGCCCGTGAGAATGAAGAAACACTCACCATGCTAGGCGTACAGGTCAAAAAGAGCGAAGACTTTCTGCCCGATGTGGAGAGTCTGTGGGTGTCTGATGCCGACGCAACCCGCCTGGCCAATGGTGGCGTCTCCTGCATGAACCATTCACGCATTATTGCCTACCACCTCTCACTGCTTCTCTCGCGCCATGCCGGCGACTTCATCGGCATGCAGGAGACCAAGTACCTACTGGACAGAATGGAGGAACGCGCCCCAGACCTGGTGCATGAGGCCACGCGCCTCCAACCCGTACAACGCATTGCCGAGGTCTTTCAACGCATGGTGCAGGAACAGGTCTCCATCCGCGACCTGCGTGGTATTCTGGAAGCGCTCATCGAATGGAGCGCAAAAGAAAAAGACATCATTATGCTCACGGAATATGTGCGCGGCGCTCTCAAACGACAGATCTGCTACATGCACTCACGCGGACAAAACATGTTGCCAGCCATCCTGCTGGATCCGCCTGTGGAGGAAACCATACGCAAGTCTGTACGACAGACCTCGGTCGGAGCCTTCCTCTCGTTGGACCCAGACACTTCCAAGCGTTTTCTGGACGCCGTGACCGACGCCGCCGGGGATTACCGCAAGCACAGTCAGAAGCCTGTACTGCTGGCCAGCATGGATATTCGTCGTTATGTGCGTCGACTTATTGAGGGCAAACACTATAGTCTGATGGTACTTTCCTATCAGGAGCTGACGCCGGAAATCTCGGTACAGCCGTTGAGCCGCATCCGCCTCTAGCGGTCTGTATGCAGCTTTCCGGCAATCGAGTTTTTGCGACGCTGAACGGGCATCTTTACAGGCATGTAATATTATTTTGCTCGCAGACTCATAGTGAAAGGGAAATATGGAATCCGGAACATCCTTCGCCGCCCAGGCTCTTATGCTCGTCTTGCAGCTCTCGCTACCGCCTATCATGGTGGCCTCCGTGGTGGGCATTGTCTTCAGCCTGTTTCAGGCCATCACGCAGTTGCAGGAGCAGACGCTGTCCTTCGGTATTAAGCTGTTAGCCGTGGGTATCGCCCTGTTTCTCATGGCCGACTGGCTGTGCGGGGCTATTTTGCGCTTTGGCGGAGAGATTTTCGACAAATTCCAGCTATTCTAAGGCAGCATTGCAGGGCAAGCCTGAGCCCAGGCTGACTTTATCATACCAGCTTCGACGGAATGCCATGGATTTCCTCAGCATCATGGACCATCTGGCCATCTTCAATCATCTGACGGCCTTTCTTTTGGGCATGCCTCGCCTTTTTGCCGTGGCCCTGGTAGCACCTTTTCTTGGCACAGGGGTGCTTGAAGGGCAAATCTGGCTGATACTTGTGTTGGGCATGTACCTGCCAATGCACCCTGCTGTGCTGGCCCAACTCACCCCAGATATCACCCTGGGACTGGACATGAACCTGCCTATGGTGGGCCATTTGGCTATCATCTTTCTCAAGGAAACCCTTTTGGGTCTGGGCTTAGGGCTGCTGGCTGGCCTGCCCTTCTGGGCCGTGGAAAGTGCCGGTGTGTTCATGGACAACCAGCGCGGCGCCGCCCAGGCCGAGGGCACAGAGATACTCACAGGAAAGAGCGTCAGCCCCATGGGAGGTCTGCTCTTTCAGTGTCTGGTGTACATGTTTTTCACCAGCGGGGCATTTCTCGCCTTTATGGGGCTGGTCTACGCCAGCTTTGAATTCTGGCCGGTAACGCACTTGCTGCCTATACCGTTTGGAAGCACTGTACCCCTGTACTTTGCGGGCAAGGTAGCTTGGCTCATGACCTTTGTACTGCTCATCTCTGCGCCTATTGCAGTAGCCTGTCTGCTGGTGGATATCTCACTTGGGCTTATTAACCGATTCTCGCCGCAACTCAATGCCTATGTGTTGGCCATGCCCATTAAAAGCGGCCTCGCAGCCTTGCTACTCTGTCTGTATCTGGGTCTGCTGTTGCACCATGCTCCGGATATCTTCCGCCATGGCGACGAGATGATCCGTACCCTGGAACAACTGCTGAGAGAATAATATGGCCGACGAAAAAACCGAACAACCAACCCCAAAACGACTACGCGACATCCGGCAAAAAGGCCAGGTGGCCAAAAGTCAGGACTTGCCCTCCTCGCTCTCCGTGCTTGCCATTGCCCTGTACTTCATGGCCACAGGTCCTATCATGCTTCGCGCCATGCTGGATATGGTCGAGGCACCCATACAGCTTATGACACTGCCCTTTGCCGAGGCATTGCCACGTACTGCCGCCATCATCTGGCAAAGCTCACTGCGCCTGCTGCTGCCGCTCATGGGCATGGTGCTGGCCGTGGTACTGTGTGCCAATCTGGCGCAGGTGGGGGTACTCTTCGCGCCGGAGGCAGCGAAACCCAAACTGGAAAATCTCAACCCCAGCCAATGGTTCAAAAAGGTTTTTTCTCTTAAAAATGCTTTTGAGCTGTTCAAGAATATAGTCAAAGTAACCGTGCTCACCACGGCAGTATACATGATTTTCGAAGACTATCTGCCGGAGCTTTTTCGCATTCCGCAAAGTAATATCGGTGCCTTGTGGGCACTGCTGGGAAAAGCCTCACTCGACCTCATCCTCACTTCGGCCTGCATTTTCTTCGTACTCGCTGCACTGGACTACTTTTTCCAAAAATGGCAGTTTACCAAGAAAAACATGATGAGCAAGGAGGAAGTCAAACGAGAATATAAAGAGAGCGAAGGTGACCCGCTCATCAAGGGTAAACGCAAGCAGCTCCACCAGGAACTCATCAACCAGAACAGTCTACAAAAAGTCAGAAAAGCAAAGGTGCTGGTCGTGAATCCTACCCATTACGCTGTAGCCTTGGATTACGAAAAAGACAAAACGCCCTTGCCGGTCATTCTGGCCAAAGGGCAGGGAGAGCTGGCTCTGCGCATGATGGAAGTGGCCCGACAGGAGGGCATTCCCATCATGCACAATGTGCCCCTCGCCCGCAGCCTGTATGCCGAAGGCACAGAGGATGCCTACATTCCCAAGGAACTCATTGGCCCCGTAGCCGAAGTGCTACGCTGGGCACAAGGGCTTCATTCTTAACAGATAGTTCTCTATGACAGCGCCTTTGCCGACCATGCGGCATCATGCATCATAGCGCGGCCAACGCCTATCATGTCGGCTGCGCCGCGCTGAAGCAATTCTTCTGCTTGCTCCCCGGTCTTCACGCCGCCGGTGAGTAACACGGGGATGGACACCGCCTGTTTAATGGCCGTGGACATATCAGCAAACCAGCCTGCCTCACTATGCCCCCGCCGCGTGTAGCGGCACATGCCACCGGAGATATCCAACAAATCGGCTCCGGCACACTCCAGCAGTCGGGCAGCCGCAACACTGTCATCAATAGTGCTGCCGCCTTCCATATAATCTGCTCCGCCCAAGCGCACTGCCACTGGGTAGGCATCGCCTACAACTGCCCGCACCGCCGCCAGGGTTTCCAGCAGAAAACGCAGGCGATTTTCCAGGCTACCAGCACCATAGGCATCCGTACGCTTATTGGTCAGAGGCGAATAGAACTGGTTGAGCAGATAGCCGTGCGCAGCATGAATTTCCACACCATCAAAGCCCACCTTACGCACTCGAACGGCAGCGTCGGCAAACAAGGCGACAATACTGGCAATTTCCGTTTCGGATAACGGACGTGGCATAGCGGCATCCGTAACAGCGGGGTGTGGCACAGCGCTGGCGCTCAGCAACTCGCCATTCGTAATGTCCGGTTTGGTCTGACTGCCCGCATGATTGATCTGCGCAAAGACTTTTGTCGTTCCCGCCGCATGAATACTGGCCACCAGCTGCCCAAGGCCAGGAAGCATGGTGTCATCCGCCACGGAAACCTGTTGAGGATCTGCACGCCCGCTCATGTGAATATAGCTGTGCTCGGTTATGATCAGTCCTGTACCGGCTTCGGCACGGGCACGATAGTAGGCACAAAGATCAGATGTCACATGACCGTCCTGTGCCGAATGGGTAGCCATGGGCGGCATGACGATGCGATTGGCTATGGTCAAACGACGCACACGTATAGCTTGAGTCAGTAACATTTTTCCTCCTATGGCATTGACGTGCGCCCATCAGCCAGGCACAATCCCAGCATGAACGCTGCAACGCACGACTGCCCACTAGAATATACAGCCAATCTTCTCGGCGGCAAATGGAAAGTTCGACTCCTCTGGGTCGTACATACGCAGGCAACGCCCGCTTTAACCGCCTTAGCGGATTTTTATTCCTTACTCACCCGATTATTTTGTTTTCTACTCAAGCAGGCCCTAGGTATGAATCGCGTTCGGTTCAGCTAAGAGATACACAAAGGAGAAACAATACCATGTCAATATCCCATCCAGACCGTTCCAGACGTTTTGTCCTGAAGGGGCTTGCCTGCGGTACAGCCATGCTGATGATATTTCCGTATATACCGGTGCATGCCGCTGGCAGAAAGACGCTGGTGCTGTTCTTCTCCCATTCCGGCAATACTCGTAAACTTGCAACCATGATTCACGAACGAGTGGGTGGCGATATGTTGGAGATAAAGACCATCAATGCCTATCCGCAGGATTACGACACCATGGTCAAGCGAGGTAAGCAAGAACATCAGGACAATGTCCGCCCTGCCCTTTCCACCAAATTGCCTAACCTAGACTCATACGACATAATTTTTCTTGGCTACCCCATCTGGTGGGGCACAATGCCCATGGCGATGTTCACTCTCCTGGAGCAATATGATTTCAGCGGCAAGACCATCGTACCATTCTGTACGCACGGCGGCAGTCGTTTGGGACACAGCGTGGATGATATAAGGAAGCTCTGCCCCAAGACAAAAATTCTTAAAGGATACTCAGCTTTTGGCAAACGCGTGGACGAAGCAAAAGACGATGTGGAAGCCTGGTTGCATGGCTTGGGAAATACCGCTGTGAAATAGCCTTGTCACCTGTGGCAAACCCACGCCTTTGAGACGTTACCCTTTTGAACGGACAAGCATCGTTACAATACAAGCTCGCCCATCCCCACTGTAGCCGAGGAGAGGCGAGCTCTTTCTATACATGATCATCGGGACAATAATTTATGCTTTCTGTGAATTTCAGCAGTTACCGCCACAAGAACACCTGCAGGAGCCGCCTGCAGCTACAGCACCCGCCTCTTCACCACACATCCAGTTCAGAATCTCAGCCTTGTCCGGCACACGACCTGCGCACACCACCTTACCATCCATCTCAATAGCTGGCGTAGACATAATACCGGCAGCCATGATCGCCTTGAGATCTGTAACCTTTTCCAAATTCGCATCGCACTTGGTTGTCGCAATGACAGATGCGACAACCTGTTCTGTTGCAGTACACCTGGCACAGCCGGAACCGTAAATTTTAATGTCCATAACGCATCTCACTCTATTAAAAGATTATTGTCTGTGCGGCGTTGAGAAACCAGCCCGCAAGCGAAAACATTGCCAGAAGCATGACGAATAACAGCAGCATAAGCTTCCATGTCATGACCTGCTTGAGCATCATGAATTCCGGGAGGCTGACTGCCACGGCGCTCATGCAGAAGGCCAACGTGGTACCAACGGGTAGTCCCTTGGCCAAAAAACTTTCCATGATCGGCACTATGCCCGTTGCGTTCGTGTATAGTGGAATTCCAACACCAACAGAGAGGGGCACGGTCCACCATTGCCCAGCACCCAAATGTTCCGCAAACCAGTTCTGAGGCACAAAGCCATGTAGTCCAGCTCCTATGGCTACGCCTAAAACCACCCATATCCATACCTTGCTGAAAATGCCTTTCACTTCCGTCATTGCGAAAAAATGACGCTCCACAAAGTTTATCCCATGATGCGGCATTGCCTGCATTGAGTGAAAGATCAACTGTTCCTTTTGAAACATGGGCTGAAGCCAGCGTTCTGCGCGCAGAGCATCCATGACTATGCCGCCGCTGATCCCGGCAAGCATACCCACTGCCAAATACGTCACTGCAAATTTCCATCCCAGAAGCCCCCATAGCAGAACCACGGCCACTTCATTAATGATCGGTGATGTTATCAGAAAGGCCATAGTAATTCCTATCGGAGTTCGGGCACTGATGAAGCCCAGAAAAAGCGGTATGGTTGAGCAGGAGCAGAACGGGGAAGCAGCCCCTAATGCTGCCGCCAAAATATAGCTAATGCCCTTAGCCCTGCCGGAAAGGAAATCCCTGATGCGCTCCGCGCTCAAGCCAGCACGCAGCCAGGAAATGATATATACCATAAGCACAAGTAATAGCAGGATCTTGGGCGTGTCATAAAAAAAGAACTGCAGTGCCCCGCCAAGCAGACTGCCCGGTTCCATTCGCATGAGTCCGTAGACAATCCAGTACGAAAATGCCTCTATGTTCCAGTATACAGCTGTCCATACGCCAAGAGACAGAGCACCGATGCCAAAATATCGAATCATGCTGCCATAGCCAGCACGTTCAGCGGGCATGGCTTTTTTCGTGCATGAACAGGTCATATGCATATCCTTTCTTTATATCCCAAATAGCCAAATTATTCTGTAAAAATAATCTCACAGCGCCGCCGCGGCATCGCGGTTACGGCTTCAATAAAGACATTTGAGATATAAGTCGCTGTCGGATGGCATCTTCACTGCATTTGAGAAAGTAGTCCAAACAACACAGGATAAGGCGGTAGTAAATATTTGTTCCCCGTTTTTCCGATTCCACGATGCCTGCCTCGCGCAATACGGCAAGATGTTTGGACACAGTGGACATATCCTGCCCCACAAGAGATTGCAGATCGCGAACGCATTTCTCACCGCTGCGCAGGGCATCCAATATAAGCAGACGGCTGGGATGGCCAAGCGACTTGAAAATTCTGGCTTGAGCAGCAATAATGATTTCTCTGCGATTATTCATGTTTCTCCCTTCTTGGGGGTAATCTACGATTTAATGGCTATTTTGTCAATAGGCCAAATTAATAAATTCACTGCCAAGCCTCACTCTTCCCTGACTGCAGGCAGATTCAACATGATACTGCATGGCCTCGAGAAGGTAGCAAAACACAACACAAAAAACGCATCCTCACAGGTATCCAGCAGATACTATGACAACGAAAGTTTCAAATATCCGTTGTCAGCAGGCCCAAACATTCAGCGGCCTTGCCTAGCTAGCCCCCCACACATTCCTTGACGATTTTCAGCAGCGTAAAGCCTAGGTGCTTATCCGGCTCCAGGTGGCAGCCTTCACCCCACTCATTCCATGCGTTGATAAACACATACTGCAACTCTCGCGGCAGAGATTCACGTGTATAGCAAAGCAACCATTCCAAATGCTCGCGAAACGCCTCGGTATCTTCCTTGACAAAGACAATGCCTTTTTTGCCACGTCGAGGGGTGTTGTCCCAACCAGGAAAAGCGCAACGCAGTCTGTGATACGAAGGGACTGGCTTCTCACGCATAAAGCGCAAGGTTTTCAGGTAATCGTAGAGCTTTGGCTGTGTACCGGATGCGGAAATAAGCGCCTCGCGCGTCCAGTTGGGGGCGAACTCCAGCATGCAGTCCAACCCCAGCATTTCCGGCAATACTTCCATATATGCCTCGACACCCACCAAATACAAACCATGAAAGCCGGCCTTTTTCGTCGCTTCGCGCCATATGCCGGCATATTCTGCCATCATCGGATTCTTTTCAGGCGCCCAGACGAGGAACAAGGGCTTGCCGTCCACGGTGATATGACGTGGACTGCGGAAATATTGCATCACATCAGCCGCGATACGAACGGCATTGTCCACAGAATAGACCTGTGGGAGAAAAAGATTGCCTTCTGTTCTGTTTTCGCGGTTGTCATGCCAACTCATATGCGCCCAGCACAAACAAAAGGCATTCTTAAGCCTAGGGTTGCCAACGGCCATATCGATGGGCCTGTGTAACAGCTTGTGACCTGAAAAATTGTAATAATAATAGCAAAAGGCCCGTACGCCGCTCGAATAGGCAAGTTCATGCTGGAATTGGAGAAATTTCTCGTCTAACAGGCTGTAATAGCCCAAACAGCGATGCGGTACATGTGGCTGCTTATGCCCCTGAAACAGGGGAACGGCTCGCCGCACATTATCCCATTCCGTAAATCCAACACCATATTCGCGATCATTTTCTGCAATAGCGTGAAACTGCGGCAGATAGAAGGCCACAAGCATCGGTTCGGCTGATATGGTCATGATATCATCCTATGGTAAGTCTTCCAGAATGACGAAAAAAACCCCTGAAATCTGTTTCAGGGGGCATTAAAAGAGCAACTAACTGCTATTATTGACTGTATCGCCATCCTTCAGGAAAGTCTTAACAGCCGAGCTTTACTATATCAATGCTCACGAATCTGGCAATTATTTTTTGACGGAATAGCGCCCACAATAGACGAAACGTTCCTCTTCTGGCGACACTGTGTCATCTGGATTAATTTTATTAAAAAGGATTTCATACTTGAGAATAATGTTATCATCAGATGGCTTATCAGGAAGAACACGCACATTATAATCTGATGAATTCAGCAGTTTTATTGTTTTATTATCAACAATCCAATTTGCATCCTCAAGCTCTTTTGTTGGCTTAAATGATATAAGCCCATCATTTCCATTATATTCCTTATCTGCCCAGAACCAGAATTTTATGTCATTGATACGTGCTTTTGCATTATCAGCTGTAAAACTGACATAAAAATTACATGAATCACCAAGATGTATACTTTCCATTACTGTTTTATCGCATTGGATTTTATCAATTTCGCCACGATTCTTCACCGATTTGACCTTTGATACTGAAGGTGCTGCCGTAGCAATACTTGCAATAAGAAGGACCATCACTAAAGGTGAAATGAATTTCAGCATAGAATATCTCCATTTTGCTAAAACATTACCTAAAATGCCCCGTTGAGAGCATCAAATCTTACTAAAATAATTGGTAATCAAAAGTCAATACACTTCAATAGTCGAAGCAGTTAAAGGCGATGCTGTTCCACATTACCCTCAATCTGTATGGCAGCCAGTGGACGCGCAGGGCAAATATATTCGCAGGCACCGCAACCGATGCATTTTTCCGCGTCCACAGCCGGACGTTTCAATGCTTCCTCGCCCACAAGGCTGATAGCACCAGTGGGGCATGCACGCTGACAGGCCGTACAGGTGACCTGGTCTGTCGTCACAACACATATGTCGGGGTGCACAACAGCCCGACCCACCTGGATGGAGGCTTTCTCTTCAGGGCTTAAACGCGTAATGGCCTCTGTTGGGCACACCATGCCACAAGCCACGCACTTGAAATGACAGAAACCATACTCAAAGCTCATGACAGGCTGTAACAGCCCAGTACCATCTCCTCGCGGGTGCAACACGTCATGAGGGCAAGCCGTTACACAGAGCTGACATCCCGTACAGCGGGAAGAAAAACGACGCGCATCCACCGCTCCAGGTGGTAGTACGGGTACGGCATATGCCCGCCGTTCTTTACGACGCAAGGCTGGGATGTCCTGATCTCCCTTGCTTTCCGCAGCGAATGCGTTGTTAAAAGGCAGGGCCAGCAGTCCCGGCAAAGCCGCAAGAGCCGCACGTCGGCCTCTTTTCTCAGTCGTGGACAGTGCTTTCCCCGGCAGAAAGTGCAAGGCGCCCTGGGTACATGTATTCACACAATTCCAACAAGCGACGCAACGTGAGGAATCCACAGTACCGTTTTCCGCATCAATACATCCGGCCTTGCAACCGGTGGCACACTTGCCACAATGCACACACTGGCTAACGTCGATGCGTGGTCGGATGCAGGCATAGCGTGACAGCAGTCCCAGCACAGTCCCCACAGGACAGACCGTGTTGCACCAAATCCGGCCATGTCGTATGGTCAGAAACGCAATGATGGCAAGCGTTGCTATGGCGGTAAACAGAGATGTCCAGCCGTGGAAAACAAGCGGCTGGGGGGCCAGGGCAAAACTGCCTGTCTTTCGAACCAGCCATTCCACGCCATTGTGCGCGAGAATACTCACGGGCTCTCCAATGGACGCTGCCATGCGGCCAAAGGCGCTGTAGGGTTCCAGCAAGCCATAAACGACGGGAATGCCCAGAACGAAACCGATAAGAAAGACACCAAGAAAAAATACCCGCAAAAAGGGATGCCCCTTGCGGTACGCATAGCGCCGCTTTTGCCGCAGACTGGCCAGAACATCCTGCAGGATGCCAAGGGGACAGATTACAGAACAATACACTCTGCCCAGAAGCATCGTGGTCGCAAGGATAATTCCTGCAACCACAAATCCGCCGGCAAGCATGGCCGGTACAAGCTGCATGCTGGCAAACCAGGCAAGAGCTTGGGCGAATTCTCCCCCTTCACTCCTGTCGCAAAACAACAGGAGACAGCCGGCAAAACAGATGACGGCAAGGCATGTCCGCAGCTGTTTCCACATGGGCTTAGGTCTCCACCCGTTGATCTTCAAGGAATTTGGCAATCTTGATCATCTCGTTGGGGATGTCAATGAACTGGGGACAGAGCTTCACACATTTGCCACAGCCTATGCAATGACTGGCGGTACGCAGCTCGGGCACCCGACGGGCCAGTCGCACAAGGTAGGCGTGCCGGGCTTGAGCATACTCCGCCTTGCGAGCATCCCGGGGTACCATATCGTCATCAAGACAATCATTATGGTGGCGAAAGACAGCAGGAATATCAACGCCATACGGGCAAGGCATACAATAGCCGCAGGTGGTACAACGAATATTATCGGCCACCACAAAGGCATTCAAGGCCTTGCGCAGTACCTGTGTCTCATGCTCAGAAAGAGGTTGCAGCGGCGCGTAGGCACGCAAATTGTCCTGCAGATGCTCCATATAGGTCATGCCTGACAGCACGGTAAGGATGTTCGGCAACCCGCCGACGTAGCGAAACGCCCACGAGGCAGCCGTCGATTGCGGATGCACGGTCTGCAGGATGTTCAGAGATTTCTTATTTAACCGGGCAAGCCGCCCCCCCAGCAACGGCTCCATGATTATGAGCGGCAGGCCACTTGCCACCATCTTTTCAAACATCCATTGTGCAGGTGCAGGCGAAGGCTGATTGCGATACGGCGGAGGAATGTATTGATAGAGCAGGTCATGATAGTTGAGCTGAATCATGGCAAAATCCCACGGAACATCACGCGCCAGCACATATTCGAGCATGGCCTTGTCACCATGAAACGACCAACCCAGATTGCGGATACGTCCCTGTTGCTTCTGTTCCAGCAGGAAATCCAGCACCTTTTCCTTCTCATAGATCTCCTGGTAATTGGAAACTGTAGAGAGGGTGTGCAGCAGATAATAATCAAAATATTCTACCTGGCATTTCTTCAGCTGGCTGAAAAAAATATCCTTTGCTTGCGCCAAGGTAGGATTCAAATAGCTGGGCATCTTGGTGGCGAGAAAATACTTCTCCCGTGGATGACGCTTCAGAGCTCGACCAGTAAAGCTTTCGGACGCTCCTCCGTGATATCCCCATGCCGTGTCAAAGTAATTAACACCGTGGGCCAAGGCATAATCCACAAGGGCTAAAGCCGCGTTTTCGTCAATGCGTGGACTGCGGGGTGAGGTTTCGCCAGAGATTACCGGATAGCGCATGCAACCGAAGCCCAACAGGGAGACCTTGTCGCCACTGTTGGGATTAGTGCGATAGGTCATTGCATCAGAAGGAGGTTCCGGCAGACCCCGTGGGATACCCACGGGGTCTGCCACCACCCCCTTGTTACTCATAGAAGAAGCAAAGCCAATGCCTGCCATGCCCCCCAATGTCGCAGCCATACCAGCCAGCACACACCGCCTGGAAAGGAAATTTTTGTCGCCCATGGCCCTCTCCTGTACAGGTAGTTATGTCTTGCAGTGAGAAGACATGTCAATACCTTTTCCTCTGTTGTGCTACGGCAGGAGTATCCCGCAAAAACAAACAGCCCATATTGAAGCCTTGTAATATTCTCCGGGCAACTTTGCGTTTCCGATTACTTAGGCATATTTTATCTTGCGGGATTATGTATTGCCATGTTCAGACTTGCATTTTAATTTTTTGTGACTACTCTTGAAGAGCATAAGGATGGTCACCATGCAAACCTATACTTTCATTCCCAATGGCGTCTGCGCAAAATTGATTTCTTTTGGTCTGAAGGACGGCAAAATTCACGACCTTTCCTTTGTCAACGGGTGTCCCGGCAACCTCAAGGCCATCAGTAAGTTGCTTGAGGGCGAAGACGCGGTAAAGGTTATCCGTTTGCTCAAGGGGAACACTTGCGGCAAAAACAGCACCTCCTGTGTAGATCAGCTTACCATTGCCCTGGAAGAAGCGCTACATAGAGAAGCCACTTCACTGGATCACATTCCATAAGGTTCTGGACAATGTGCCAGGCCCTCATTTTCCCGTTAATGCAGCCTGTGCCGGCGAGTAACGATCTCCCACAATAACGATTTTAGCCAATGCGTTGTCCAGTTCCTCCATGTCTTTTGGCGAAAGCAAAATGTCTTCCGCTCCAAGATTTTCCTCCAATCGAGAGATTTTCTTCGTGCCGGGGATGGGCACAATCCAAGGCTTACGGGCCAACAGCCAGGCCAGTGCAATGCGGGCAGGGCTTGTTTGCCTGCGACGCGCAAAATCCTGCACCAACTCCGCCATGACCATGTTGCCCGGCAGGTTCTCCGCTTGGAAACGAGGAATGGAACTGCGAAAGTCTTTTTTATCAAATGTGGAATTTTTATTGAAACGCCCGGTCAAGACGCCTTTGCCCAAGGGGCTAAAGGCCACCAGGCCAATACCAAGTTCTTCAAGAGTCGGCAGCAATGTTTTTTCAGGCTCACGGTACCACATGGAATATTCATTCTGCACAGCAGTCACGGGGCACACTGCATGAGCGCGACGCACAGTGGAAACCGCAGCTTCAGAAAGCCCCCAGTGCAGCACCTTGCCTTCCTTGATTAGCTCTGCCACTGCGCCCGCCACATCTTCGATGGGAACATCTGGATCGACGCGGTGCTGGTAATAAAGATCTATATGGTCGGTGCGAAGACGACGCAAAGAGCCTTCCAATGCCTTGCGAATATGGGCCGGACGGCTGCAAAGACAAAGCGTTTTGCCCAAAGCGTCGCGTTTGTCACCGTCCAAATCGTAGCCAAATTTTGTAGCCAGCACCACCTTGTCCCGATATGGCTGAAGAGCCTCACCCACCAGTTCCTCGTTTGTCAATGGACCGTACACTTCCGCCGTGTCAAAGAAAGTCACACCCATATCAACAGCCTTATGGATGACACTGACAGCCTCCTCCATGGTTGGAAAAGGCGGATAGCTGGTGGACAGCCCCATGCAACCAAAGCCGATTGCGGACACCTCAAGACCATTTTTGCCGAGTATGCGCTTCTGCATGATATATCCTTTTACATCGTTATGCGTCATTTTCCTCGCACGTCCACTGTGCGTATGGCTGGCTATGCATCCGCCAGAATGCCCTGGCCACCTCTTCGGCCTCAGGTGAACCTGGAGCTACGGCCCTGGTTACATTAACACAAGCTATATGTACATTCTTTGCCGAAAATTCGCCAAACAGTGCATGTGCCATGTTGCTGATGCCTGCTTTGGCCACACCCAGAGCAAGATATTGGGAATTAGGTGTATGCGCCAGCATGCCGCCCGTGAGCAAAATGCTGCCGTATTTGCGCTCCAGCATGACCGGAGCAAACGTCTTGATGGCAGCAAGCGCCCCTGTGATACCCACGCGGATATCCAACTCAAGAGAAGTCAGTGTCGCGGCTGCCAGAGATTCTGCATGGACAATGGCAGCATTATAGTGCAGCACATGTACACGCTCTGCCAGACGGTGCCTCAGTGCAGCCATTTGGGTCATATCACCCGCATCCAGGACTAAAGTTTCAGCATCAACGCCCGTAGCGCGCCGCACATTCTCCGCCAGCTTCGCAAGATTTGTCGCCGTGCGACAAGCCAGAACTGGTCGGTAACCTTCTCTTGCAAAAAGGATTGCCGTGGAAAGCCCAATGCCTGGACCAGTGCCGATGCTTAAAAAGGTCTTTTCCATCATTCTCTCCGTATGGTTTAGTTGCACAATATATGAACGTCGTACATCATATGTTCAAACCTTGCTGCTGAACCAACGATGCACTGCAGCGAACAGCAAGGGCGTCAGATATACTCCCAGCACAGTGGCCGCCAAAACGCCACCGACGACGGTCACACCTACAGCATTCTGAGCTCCAGATCCTGCCCCACTGTTCACAGCCAAGGGCAACACCCACCAGCACAACCACTCCCTTAACGGCAACAGTCTGCCAGCCATGGAACGCCAAGAGGGGTTGCGCACAAAACAAGTTGACCAGTATCAGGTAACAATCAGTTGACAGCAGAAGAAAGGGAGGTGATTGCTGGCATCTGCTTAAAAATCCGCTGCCATAGCCGAATTTCGTGTTTGAATTTTTGATGTTATGGAGGCACTATACGCACATTGACCCAAAAACTGTTTGCTCAATACTGTCAATTTTTTGCCTGATACTTGCAGAAGCTACATAAAGACGAAAAATGTGCTATCCATTGAGCAAGCATGAAGGACATGGTGGATACCCTTCGGGAAGCGGTTCGACTGCGAGAGGAAACAGTGCGGTTGTTATTACGTCACCTGCCGGCGCGGGGCGATTGCCCCTCTCCTGTTGCGGGCACGACTCTCTACCGCCGCGACGCCAGTGAGCATGTTGCCAACTGCGTTTACAGGCCACAAGTCATACTGATTGCACAGGGCTGGAAAAGCGCTATCGTTGCCGGGCAAAAAATGACATACGGCGCTGGTCAATTTATGCTGACAGGCCTGGACATGCCTGCCCAGGCCCGCACCGTGAAAGTCTCGCCTGGAAAGCCCTTCTTCTCCATAATGGTCTCCTTGAATAAGGGCATCCTTGACCAATTATTCATAGAAACTGAGAATTCGCAGAACGTAGCAGGAAATCCTTCAGCCTTAGGCGTAGCCGATGCAGATACCTGACTGTGGCGAGTCTTTTACCACCTGATGGAATTGTTTGACATGCCAGAAGATATTCCTGTTATGGAGCCACTGTATCTCAAAGAACTGCACTACCGGCTTCTAACTGGGGTTTGGGGAGCACAACTACGACATCTCTATATGCCTTATACGCCTTCTCGGCATATCGCAGGAGCTATTGCCTGACTGCGGGGGAATTTTACTGCACCTCTGCATATCAAGGAACTGGCGGAGCGGGCCAATCTCTCCAAATCCATGCGGTCTCATTTTACACCACGTTCATGGATTCTATTCACATCCGACCTTGGCTGTGGCAAAGGCCGCTGTGCATCTCCCAGCCTTCAATGAGGGCTATTTTAGAGAATGCTCCTGCAAGACGCAGACTTCAGACAGCGAGCCTTTCAGCCACAATCATTTGGCAATGTCCGCTTTGAACAGGTACTGCCGGGCTGCAGAACGGTACAGGAGCAGGTTCTGCTCTGGCAAGGGATCCAGCCCATGCATATCCCAAGCCATTTCCCGAGTGATAGGTGTGATGCCGTACGGCAAGGTAGGCTGATCGCAGGCCATAGCGACCATTTTCGCCGCCTCCACAGCGTCCTCACGTTTGGGCCACGCCCATCCATCGCCGTCCGGCAAGGGTATGACGAGAAAGCGCACTATACCGTCCGCCGTGCCGCATACCAGTTCGATAGTTTTGGCAAGTTCCTCCTTGGAGGCAACACCACCAAAGATTTTAGCGGTGACCTCAGGACCACCTATCACGTTGCAGATGACATGCACATCCCGGATACGCAACAGATGTTCCAGGAGTTCCGGTTTGCGGCCATCCGTTTGCAGCCACACCTGCAGGCCGCCAACGGCCAGATGCTCCACCAAGTTCATAAAATTTTCCTCCTGACCGTCAGGGCACTGGGAGGGGTAGAGACCGGCGATCTTGCCATGCAGCATGTCACTGCGGGTCACGCAGGCCTCAAGCAAGTGGCCGGAAAGCAAATAGGCTATGACTTCGCCGGAACCCTGTTTGATAACCTTGCCATCATGAAACAAGGGAAATTCTACGCCTTCAGGGTTGCGATAGATGGCCTTGCGGTTGGTACGGTAAAACGTGTTGAAGGTTTCCGCATCGCCTTTGAAGTCAACAATATCATAGGGCTGGCCGCGTTCGGCCAGAAAAGATTTGACAATTTTGCAGCGTATGCAGTTCGGCGCGGTGTACAGAGTTATACCCATGTGAAACTCCCTTTGCGGCGACGGCGCTGCAGATTTTGCATCGCCGCGCCAGTTTGAAGCACTGTTAGAAGGAATAAATGACGTTAAGTGACGCTTTCCAGGCATCCTTGAGATTCAGGCTGTCGTGGCTGGCATTTTCATAACGGCCCCACACATCCTCGTCCAGCCACAGATGGATGTAGCCAAGCTCAAGGACAAATGTCAGATTTTCTGCGGCCTTGTACTTGCTGTCCAGGTTTATCTCCATGCCCATGTCACTGGTGGTCAGGTATGTGCCGAAGGAATTGAAGTCGATGTTGTTGCGATAGGTTGTCCTGCCCGCACCGTCCGTGGCGCGCCTGCCCGTGATGTACGAGGCCATGGTGGTGCTGTTGGTGCCGCCAAATATGTTCAATCGTAACGTGTGGCTAAGATTCTCAAGGAAACTCATGTCCTTGAGCCTCGCTCCCACACCCCATGTGCCCGTGGGGTTGGTACCCAAAATGCCCTTGCCGCCTCCCATGATGGGGTTGCCCCGGTAGCCGAAGGTTGAGAGAGAATTATGCAGATTGTTGGTCGTCGCCAGATAGGGCATACGCTCAGAGCCATTGTGCGGATTGTCGTCATCACCGCTGAAATACCAACCATAAATACCGGGAATGCCCCAGTCCAGCGCGTATTCGGCCACCACCATGCCAAACCAGCCCTGACGTTTCAGGTAGTCCCGTCCATGATCCACACTGCCGTATGCGAAATCAAAAGACAGGCGAAACGGGTCAAGGCTTGTCCATTGCCCTGTCAGTCCCCCCCACCACAGGGAACTGTAAGCGTCCTCCATCAGACTGGTACTTGCATGGCCGCTGGTGAAGGCTGCAGGATACAGTCCGTCGCGCAGCTGCATTCCATCAATGGGCTGGCCCGTGATGGGATTGTTGATGGCGAACTGCACGCTGCCGCCAGGGCGGTTTGTGTATCTGTAGGTTAGGCTGTTTGGCCCCATTCCTCCACCCATCCCCCAGGGAGTGACTTTCAGACCGTCAAGTGTCACCGGAACAGTCAGGCCAAACAAATCGAAGTTGTCCATGTAATTGGCGAACCGTCCGTTGGTATCGCCCGCATAATTGTCATTGAGCAAACGCAACCAGAAGCCCGAGGCCGAGACATTGTCATTGAACTTGTACGACGCGACGATGCCGGCCACGTCATCCTGCAGAATTGGGCTGTCCAGGGCGAAGCCGGGAAGCTTCATGCCCTGCAGACCCATGCGCAATCTTAAGGATGTCTGTGGCACCTGCCAGTCAATGTAGGCATGTTTGACCTTGACAATGTTGGTGCCGTCCGCGCCCAGTGCGCCGCCCTGCGCTGCCATGCCCCAACGCTGTTCGCCTATCTCAAAGAATACCGTTCCGGAAAGAAATTTCGAGGCTCTGGCATGCAGCTGCAAATGCAGACGTTGAATGGCCTCAAATTCATCGCGCTGCTGGCGCACGGCGGCCCACTGCTGTCCCATGGTATGATGCCCATTACGGTCCTTGCCCATGAAATTGCCGCCGTTGATGTAGTCAAAAGCGAATTGCCAGCTGCCCTTTATATCAAAGTCAATGGCGCGGCTTGCGGGAGCCGCGCCCAGCAGCAGACCGGCAGTCAGAATCAGTATCGCCAGTTTTTTCATATCGCTATCCCTTAATGTATTTCGCGAAATGCCTAACCGAGGACCAGCCGCCACCAGGGCATTGCGATGCAGGCAACGAAAAGGCCGGCCAGCACCATGCGCACTGCCATAACCAGCGCCATCTCCTTAAAATTGATGTAACCCGTGCTGAAACAATACAGATACAGGGCATACTCATAAGGGAAAATGATGTTGTCGAGCCCGTACTGGAAGGAGAAGTACAGGATACGCGGATCAAGACCCATTTGCATGCCCAGTTCCGTAATGGGCGCGGTGAGTGTTGAAGTTGCGGCCAGTGGCGTCAGCAGGAAGTTCACGCCCGCTCCTGTAACATAGGAACACAGGGAGGCCAGCCAGGCGCCGGTGTCACTGAACAGCGGCAGTACAAGGCCCGCCAGCCATTGCGTCACCTTGAGGAAGCCTCCCGTGCTGCCGATGGCCATACAGCCCATGATGAAGAAGATGGGGGCGAAATTTACGCGTGCGAGCCGCTTACTGTCCATAAGATTGACGCCCGGCATGAATGTCACCGCCGTGATGATGATAAGAACAATGCCAGCACTGATGCCGTGCAGTTTGTCCGTGGCCAGCAGGATCACTGTTGCCAGGAGCAGATACAGGGCACGTTTCTGATCGGATGACATGGGACCCATCTCGTCACAGGCATGCTGAACGGTGGCGCGTATAACGTCTCGCGAAACCGATGTGCGAAGCAGCACAAGCACTATCCCCATGGACAGGAACGTATAGATTGTAGCGGGCACGAAGTTGTACTTGGCATACTCCATCCAAGTTGTCTGGATGTTCATGACCTTGTCCACAAGGCCCATACCCATCACGAGATCGGCACCCCCTGTCGGATAGGCCAGTTTGGTTGAGCCCACTGCAATGCATGTTCCCAGCACGATGGCTGTGGCCTCACGACTCTTGGGTTTGAAATCCATGGCGTCACACAGGCTGACAGCTACGCCGCAAAGGATGGCGGCCTTCCCCATAATGGAAGGCACCAGTGGTGACAGAATGACAGCCGCAATGGTGACTCCCAACAGCGCGCCGGGAAAGCTGCTACCCATAGCGCGAACGCTGGTCATGGCGATGCGACGGCCGAGGCCCGTCTCCTGAATGATTCGTCCCAGCACGAAACCACCCACGCTGATAATCCACACTTCACTGCGCCACGGTCCAAACACCACACCCAGGTTCACGCCTTGGCACAGCAGTACATACAGGCCAGGGAGAAGAAGGCCTACGGCCACATCGTTGAGTGTCTCCATGGCCCAGGCGCATACGGCCCAAAGCGTGACGGCCAAGAAAGCGGCCTGGGGATGCGTGAGAGAACTGTAGGTGATCAACAGGAAATAGGCGGCCACAGGAATACATAGACTGGCACCCCATTTCAAAAACATCATACGGTCAAACGAGGAAGACTCAGACATACAAACGCTCCTATTGGCGCAATGGGCGCTGCAGCGGCCGGAGTTCCAGTCCGGCCGCCTGTCAGTTTATTCGTCCTTGGGGTCTTCAACAGAGGCGACGCACAGGGCATTGCTGCCCTCATAGGGCATACAGCCTTCCACGGTACATTCCTTCATGCGGTCGCCCATGGCGGCGGCGCCGGGTACACGGAAGGTGGTCACATCAATGGGGGCGATGGCCTTTTCCTCCGGCTTCGCCACCTGCGGCACCCATGCGTAGGGCACGCGATAAGCACGGTACGTCATGTTCATGGGCACATGCTTGCCCCAGTAAGGGGAAATGAATTCCCACACGATTTCGTGCTCGCGCGTCACCTCAAACACGCGACCGTCAGAACCCTCGGTAATAAGGGTATTGCCATTGGGCAAGCGCTGAGCACTGCTGATAAAGGGGCTATAGAAACGGTTGCTGTCCATGGGCTCCAGAAATCCTGCTTCCTTCGGCGTGTATTGCCACACGATCTTGAAGCTCACGGGGTCTATTTCCAGCACGCGTGAATAGTCGCGCAGGGCCGCCTTCACGCCTGTAGGCGCACCGGGGTTGGGCACGTCGTAGCCAGCCCAGCCGCCGTTGTCGAACACCAGAATATTACCTTCGCCGGGCAGACCGTGCGGGATCATATGCGCGTGGTGCTGACCGATGATCCAACCGATGGCACGCAGTTCCGGGGAAGCGTCATAATCCGGGCCGATCTTCCAGACGATCTTTCCGGTCTTTTTGCTGATAATGAAGATGATGTTGGTTTCACGGCCATCGGCAATGATATTGTCGGGATGAAACCGCTCATCGCCCGCATCAAACCATTTGTTGGGTCCAAGGGCAGACATGGAGTTGATGTGCATCCAGTCACCCTGACCTTCGGGCTGGGTAGGACGATAGTTGGGATTGCGGGCCAGGGTGTTTTTTGGGCCTTCGCGGAAACCGAACTCATCGAAATGCTCATGACACTGCCATTCCCAGAGGATATCGCCATCCCAGTTCACTTCCATGATAAGATCGTCTACCAGCAATTTGTCTGAAATCTTGGGATTGCGGGCATTACGATGTCCGAGTACCAGGGAATTGCCTTCAAGCGCCTTGGGCTCAAGACCAGGAGCGTAATAGCCCACCGGGTTGCCCTCACGTTGCACATCGTGGTGGTAGCGTGCCATCCATCGCCCGGGAATGCCGGGGTCTTCAATGAATTCATTACGATCGAATTTCCAGACGATCTTGCCGTCAAAATCCACCTGGATGACGTCCAGCCCATCCTGTACACTGAATTTACCGCTGCGACGCCCACGACTGGTCAGCATGTAGCCACCGGGCAGAATTTTATTGGGCATGCCGTGCACGCCCTTCCATACATTGACTTCCCGGCCATTCATGTCCATGAGTACGGCACCCATTTCCTGCGCCTGAAAAATGGTGAAGCCGCCCCAGGTTTTTTCGGGATTGAAAAGTGTGACGCCAGTAGGATAAACAGTAGGATGGCCCATGTGAATTCCTCCCAAAAATAAAGATTACGTGCAACCGACTATGTTGGTTGCATCCTCGTGTGCAATCATCCTAGTGCTTGTGAATAAAAACTCGTGTTTCCTTTGCAACATTTCGTAAAAAAAATTGTTTTTTTCCCGGCAAAAGCTATCGTGGGACATGCCTTATTTTTTTTCTGGAGGAAGCCCCATGTCGCAAAATATCGGAGGACGCAGGTTGGCTTTTGAAGAAATGCGGAATCTTAACTTGCCGTGGCGTGCAGTTTTGCATTTAGGGGAACGACGAACGGTGTCCAAGGGACAGCAGGTACCGCTTGGATCACATTTGTACTTTCTGGAACAAGGTTGCGCACGGCTGAGCATGCAAAATTTGGACGGAGTGGAAAAAATTCTTTGGTATGTGCGTGAAGGCTGTATTTTCGGAGAAACGCCCTATTTTGAGGAAAAACCAAGCGAAGGGTATTTTATTTGCACAGAACATTCTGTCATCTATGCTTTTTCTGAAGAACATCTCAGGGTTGTTCGCTCAGAATTTCCAGATCTGTTGCTGAATCTCGCACGTTCCATGGCTTACAAGATGCGCGTGTTCTCCCATCAGGCTGCGTCCATGTATCTGGATACCGTTTTAGTGCGTACCTGCAAATTTTTGGCACAGCGTATCGTGCCAGGCAGTGAACCGCTGACGGCGAATGTAGGCATTTCACGCCAGGAAATGGCGAGTCTGCTGGGCGTACACCGTATATCCCTGTATAAGATTCTGCGCCAACAGGAAGAAAATGGGCTTCTTGGTCCTTTCGAAAACAAGCGAGTCGTTATTCTGCGACCGGATGATTTTTTCAGGATAGTCGGAAAATGAACGCATGGTCGTGGCAAACTTGCCAAACTCGATGCTCTTAACATGATGATAGAATGAAAACCTGCTGCCCCCAAAATGGACAAGGCCCTTAAGCGGACTGCCAACGCGGTTGGAAAACCAGCGTATCCTGCCCTTTTCCTGTGTAAGGGGCTGGTGCTGCAGCACATGTATACCCTGAGTGATGTGGAGCTGTTTGGACAATTCAAAAAGGTCACATCACTGACGCCCTTGTAGTTCCAAAAGCAACTGCGTCTGCAGGAGGCACATCGTCTCATGGTGGACAAAGGCCTGGACGCAAACTGCGCCAGCCTTGCCGTGGGCTACGAAAGCCTGTATCAATGCAACAGTAAATACAAGCGTCTGTTCGGCCAGCCTCTTTTGTGGAATGCCAACCGGTGGCGGACATAGCGCTGACACCATACAACCAACAAGGAACTAGCCATGTCTGTAGTCCGTTTGAAATTTCTGTGTATGCCTGTCATGCTCAGCTTATTATTCGCTTGCCAAGCTCCTCATCACCAGACCACGGCGGATATGAATATCACCGCCCAGGAAGTACGCAATAAAGCGTCCATGAGACAATTCGAAACCATGATAAATACCACAGTATCACAGTATACAATGGCATTAGTTTAAGTATTTCATTTTACACAATAAATGTTCATTTTTTGTATCTTTTCGTACCACTCTGTATATCCCTGATTTAAAAAATTTGGTGACACTTTTGGTCACACTGACTATAGTGTGTGTAACCACATGCAGGGGGGTATGCACACCATGGCTACAGGACTTACTGAAACTGCTATCAAGGCTGCGAAGCCAAAAGAGAAACGTTATACGATGTTTGATACAGGAGGGCTTTATATAGAAATAGCACCGACCGGTGGTAAGTGGTGGCGGTTTAGATACAAGGGCAATGGTAAAAACAGGGTACTTTCGTTGGGTACCTACCCTGACATATCTCTCAAGTCAGCCAGAGTAAAACGTGACGAACTGCGCACCTGCATAGCCAGTGGCAAGCCTATAGGCTCCGTACGGGAACCACAGGTTGTACAGGTACCTGCAGCTTTACGTACATTTCAAAGTGTGGCTGAAGAATGGCTGGCTTTTAAAAAGAGTAACTGGGCACACAATACCTATACGATGGCCTGTGGTGATGTACGACAGTTGCAGAGTGTTACGCAAGCCAAGGATGTAAAGGACCTGGACGTGCAGGATTTTCTCCCTGTTTTTCGTGCGCAAGAGGCACAAGGGCATTTTAGCTACGTCCACCACATTGCCGGTACAGCTGTGCAAATACTGCATTATGCCAGGCTGTCTGGCTATACGAAGTATAATGTACTGAATGAGATACATGAACTGCTGCAGCCGGCAAAGACCAAGCACTTTAGAACAATAACTGACACGGCGGAGATAGGTAAGCTCTTGCAGGCCATAGAAGCAAAGAAGGGCTATACATCCAGCTTTGCGGCATTACGCATTATGCCGTATGTTTTTGTACGCTCCACTGAGCTTCGTAATGCTCGCTGGGAGGAGATAGATTTTGATAATGCGGTATGGAAAATACCTGCGGAGCGTATGAAGATGCGACGAGATCATATTGTGCCCCTTGCCCGGCAGGTGGTAGAATTTTTCAAGATACAGCGAGGGGCTGTAGGCAGCTCGGTCTCAGTATGTTTTCCAGGTATTCACAGAGATAATGGAGTGTCATCATTAGCCCTTAGAAAAGCACTCTACTCCATGGGTTTTAAGCATATGACAATACATGGTTTCAGATCCTTGGCGAGTACGCTGCTTAATGAGCAGGGATACAGACCGGATATTATTGAAGCGCAGCTCGCACATGTGGATAAAAACAGAATACGTGCTGCATATAACAGAGCGCAATATCTCGATGAGCGCAGAGAAATGATGCAGGACTGGGCAGACTATCTCGATAAGCTGCGCTCAGAGGCCACCGCCTAAAATCCAGTCAAAATACCCCGCCTACAGGCCACGTCAGAAGAAACTTCTGGCGTGGCTTTCTTTTTTTGCCCATCCCCCCTGAAAAAATTTCTGTGGAAGCTGCAATTTTATAGCAACGTTAACTCACTGGAGAAAAATATATGTCTGGAGACCTAGGTAGTGACTTCAGCAGCGTCTACAGAAGGCTTTTTGAGGCCGCCGGTGTTCAAAAACAGACAGAATTGGCAACGGCTTTAGGTGTGGCCCAGTCAAATATCAGCCGCGCCAGAAAGCGCGGAAAGATACCTGAGTCGTGGCTACTACAATGCCAGATACGCTTCAGTGTGAATCCACTATGGATTCTATACGGTGACAAATACCAGAGAAACCTATGAGGGACGTAGCAGAGAAGCCCGTCTGGTGCTTCAGGAAAGAATACCAGATACCGCTGCTCAAATGCCCAAGCTGCAGGGTGTTTCCGTGCAGGGGTCTTACGTCGCAGCATATGCAGCTTTTACATGATTCTCTTTTTACAGAGGAAATCTTTGATGGTTTCTCAGCAAGGAGTTGCAAGATGTATGTCTTCAAGCTGGATGACGGTAGTCTCAAGGAGGCTCCGAAGGGATTTTCCGTTGATAAGCCAGATTTCAATCTACTTAAAAACGTGGATGAGGTGCTCTGCGTCAGCAAAGTGCTGGTGAAGCAGATGCGCCTGGTGGTCAAAAGCAAAGAGGAAATAGCTGAAGTACGCAGCAAGAAGAAATAGCAATGAGAGTGGGCGTTGCACCAATCTGTGACGCCCACAGCAAGACAGGAGACACAATGCTTGAACTAACGAAAGAACAGAAACGCGTGGCCTCTGCCATTACAAATTTTGTGTTCAAGAACGACAGGCAGTTTATAGCCATAAGTGGCTATGCCGGAACCGGTAAAACTACGGTTATGGGTTACGCGGCAGCGCACATTATCAGTGTGCGACCCAACATACGCATTGCCTACTGCGCGCCCACCGGCAAGGCAGCCAGTGTGCTCGAAGGCAAGCTTTTGCAGTTTGGTGCGCTGAATGACAAATCCAGCGTGAACACCATACACGGCCATATTTACAAGCTGGTGGACAAAACTGCAGGTAGGCTGAGCTGGAAGCTCAAGAGCAACGAACTCCCGTATGACCTGTTCGTAGTGGACGAGGCATCCATGGTAACGGATCGTATATTCCATGACCTGCTTTCTCTGTGTGCCCCCCTTATTTTTATAGGTGATCCGGGACAGCTGCCACCAGTCAACGAGAAGCCGTTCAAGCCACTCGTAAAAACTGCATATCGGTTGGAAACAGTGCATAGGCAGGCCTTGGAAAACCCAATAATTGCCGTAGCCACGGCCGTACGCCTGGGTGAAGCCGTGCCCTTTGGCCACAAGGGCGACAGCTTTTTGAAAATTCACAAAAAAAATCCAGATACGCCCGGTGTGGTGCAGATGTTTGTGGACAAGCTGCAAGAAAACAACACCATGGTGCTCTGTGGCATCAACAAGACGCGCATCAGCCTGAACAAAAGCCTGCGCAGCAAACTTGGCTACAGTGGCAAAGTGCCGCAGGCTGGTGAGCACCTTTTGTGCCTACGTAACGACAAGCAGCTACGCCTATACAACGGGCAGATTTTTACAGTGCGTGAAAGCTACGGCTACTGTGACAAGAAATGCTGTTACAGCGTGCGCCTGGATAACGGTGAAAAGGTGGTGGCCTACTCCGGGGCCCTGAACACGGAATCCAGGGACATCAGTAGAAAAATGGCCATGGACGCCGAAGATTTGTACGACGTTATGGAGGGTAACCCTTTTCAGGAAGAGCCTGCCCTGTTTGACTACGGCTACGCCTGCAGTGTGCACAAGGCCCAGGGCAGTGAGTGGGACAATGTACTGCTCTACGATGAGCGCACGGCATATATGAACGATACCGAATACGCACAATGGCTATACACGGGTGTTACGCGGGCAAAAAACAAACTGTGTATTGTGGCCTAAATAGAAGAGGCAAAAATCTATGCGACCGACTAACAATAAAACGGTAAACGCTTTTTTGCAGCGCTTGCTGCGTGACGGCTGGCATTATACGTCATCAGGCAAGCACATCAAACTGTTCGGGCCCATGGGTGGATTCATTGTTATTAGCAAAACTCCCAGTGACAGACGGGTCCTGGACAACATACGACAACTTGTGAAGCGGGCTAGTACATGCGAACACAGGTATGTCTAACTAAAAATGGAGTCTGGCGCGAAAGCGCCGGGCTTTGTTTGTAGAACGCTAATTGTATACATCAATATATTTTTCTAACGTTAAGTGCGGAATAGTAATATTTTTTTGCACATCAAAATCAAACTTGAACCACTCAAGTGTTTTTAATACTGCTGTCGTTTCTTCATACACCATATCTGACAATTCCTTATTCTTTGCTATGTCTAACTCTAAAAACTCATTAAGTGCATTAGAAATTTTTATATAGTTTGCTGATAGTAGTTTTATTATATCAGTATACTTTTGTAGATATGTATCTAGTGAATATCTTGACAACTTATTACATTTCATAATAGTATTAAAACATGTTGCTATCTTTTCTGCAATTTCAGAATACATTACCATAGTATATTCATTAGAATTTATATAATTTTTAAAATATGTATCATAAAAAAATTTATTATAATTAGTTACAGAAATTTTAAGTTTTTGAAATACTGAACTTAAATTGATATCAGTATTATATGCTATTATTTGTGTTTTTATATCATTTACAATAGATCTAAATGCTGGACCTAGATTACCAGTAACACCAGATAGAATCCCACTAAATATTGAATGAAATGATATACAATTAGAATTTAATCTATTAGATTGTGCTAAACAATCTACCAGTTTATAAAGATTTTCAATTATTGACAACGACTCCACGACACCATCTCTCAAAATATCTTTATTATTAATGGTAAATGCATCATATTTATCTTTAATATATGTATTTTTAATACACATATTACTGCAATCTACAAAAGGTATATTTTTTACAAAATGATTATAAAATTTATATTGCTGCTCATATAATGTATACATGCTTTCTGATATTGCATACTTAATATTTTCCAAATAATTTTTATCTTTATCTATACAATCAATAATATAATCGCATACTATTTCTTCATCTTTGTTACAAATACCATAAAATAATGTATTAAATTCTGCATTTTTAAATGGTTCGTACAAGTAGTGACTAGCTAACATTACACGTTCAATAAGTTCTGAAAAATCTTTAACAGTATATTGACAAAAATTGTGTGATTTTTCTGCTTTCAGAAGCTGTGATCCACATTCAGGGCAAAATTTCATAGCGGATGTAATATCTTTACATCCACAGCTTGGGCAACACGTTACGACCCTCATTCCACATTCAGGACAAAACCTTACAGAATCAGGCAACTCGGAATTACAATTTGTACAGTGCATCGAATACCTCTAAATTAGAAGCACTATACAGATATACCGGGCACTATAGCAAGTGGATGTGCCACAATGCCCGGGAATAATACGCCTATAGCGTTCTCTTCACCCAATCTCCACAAAATCCGTCATCTTCAGCTTGCCAGCGTAGTACGCTTTCCAAGCCTCGCCCACGTTGGCAAACTTGTGCACCCCGGCGTTGCCCACGCCTTTGCCAATATTTGCCGTTGCCTTATACAGGCCGATTATGGGCTCATTGCTTGGCTGCATAATCAGGTCGTCCTTTTTCTTGTCGCTGAACATCTGCTGGCTTGGGAAAAACTTCTTGGCTTCTGCAACAGCTTCATCACTTACCGGCAAGTGTATCTGCATGGCGTCGCCATCGTAGTCGGCATTAAGGCCCTTTTCCCATATGGAGTTGATGCGCAGGTTTTTGCCATCGCGCAGCAGGGGCCTCGCAGCAATAACGCTGTGCCGCCACAATGTGGGTGCCCGGTTCACAATAACGGGCCGCTTTGCCATTTCGTCCTCAAGCAGTTGCAGCGCCAGAGGCGACTGCTCACGAATGGCATCCTCGGCATCCAGCGGTGCATAGCCCATCTGGGCCAGGCGCCTGGCAATAAACGGCTTGTACATTGCCCAGGCCGCTTTCTTCGGCAGGCCCACCTCGTCCAGCCCAAGGCTTGTATCCGGCGATATGGTTGCCCTGCCAGACAGATTCATTTTGCCGTAGATAACCTTGCTCTGAAAATAGCCGCGCTTGGGCGTGTCTCCGGCAATGAACTCTATGGCGCCCTTGGCCTTTCTGGTATTGTACTCTGCAGCTTTGCTTTTACCTGTCAGTTCGGCTACGCGTGCGTTCAACGCCTGACGGTTCCTTGCCAGAGTACTGTCAGAGAACAGGTTGGACTCCTTGATTTTACTGAAGGCATCGTTCTGCTGTATGAGGCTGCTGTACAGCATATTAGCGTCACCGCCCAATGATTCTCCGTTCTTGTTGAACATCATGGGGCGCATGCTTGGTGGCAGCACAGGCACAAGGCTCAAGGTGTAGGCATCGCCCGGCTTCATGCCAAGCTCCTGCAGGCTTTTGAGATACTTTATACGCTTGACGGTTTTGTCCAGCGCACTTTTTTTCAGGGTGCCACTGAACAGAAGCTTTTCCCCCTCTGCAATTTCCTTGTCCACATCGACCTTGTTCAGGATATCGCGTACTGCCTTGCCGCCCTCGTTAAGCGCCATTTCTTCCAGCGTTTTACCGTTTATGTTAAGCACGGACTTTATGGCGTCAGTAAAAATTGGATTTATTACAGGCTCTACAAGCCTGATATGCGTCCACTGCTTGCCTGTTATGCCACCTGTCTTGGCCGTATCAAAAAGGCCGTCCTTCTCCGGTTGCAGGTCGCTGGAGCGCAGTTGCCTGCCGTTAGTGATGGCACCATTGCTCATGGCCAGGATATCCTTGTCCGTAAGCGGCATGGCCATAATGGCATCCCCGTCCTTCTTCACATTGATGCCAGCCTGTTTGAGTATGGACGTAAAACGGGTAAAGGTCTTTTTCTCCACAGGCATGCGCGGCGTGCCACCCCTCTGAAACTCCTTCCAGAAATCCAGATTTTTGCTGCTGCGCAGGGCCGTGCCCTCATGCAGCAGTGAGAGCGCATTGTGTGCCAGCAGGGCATTGATTTCCATATTGCCCAGGGCCTTGGGCCCGGTAAAGCCGCTGCCCGTCGGGGTGTCATCCATGTCATAGGGGCCGTCAACGCCCCTGGCCGCAAAGTTGGTGTCCGAGGTCTTAAACAGCTTGTGGTAGTGCTGCACGCCCACAAATACATTGGGTATCTTTTTGCCCGTCGTTGGGTCGGTAAGGGTTTCCTTATCCTTCACGCCGTGCTTTTTAAGCTCGTCCTTGACAAACTGTACGTAATCATTCTTGCTGTAGTTCTCAATGGCGTAGGGCTTGCCAGTCTTTCTGACAATTTTGCCCAGAGATGACTCCAAAATCTGGCCGGCATTGATACGTGAGATGACACCGACTGAACTGAACACCATATCCACGGGCCTGCCATCTTCGTCCACGGGCATCTGCTCCACGGGCAGTATCTTGGAACAGGTGCCCTTGTTGCCGTAGCTGCCGGCCAGTTTATCCCCAACCTGCAGGGGTTTTTCTATTTTCAGCACCACGGTCTTCCAGTTGCCAACGCTGCTGGTGGCCACAACCTCTGCCGGAAATGTGCCGTCATACACCCTGGAAACAT
>CAJOMG010000003.1 GCA_905235595.1 uncultured Desulfovibrio sp.
TTTTCCATGCTGGAAGGCGGCATGCCCATGGAGCAGATTGTCAAGTTCACGGGGCTTTCCGTCGCAGAAATTCAGGCTTTGCGCAAGGTGCAGTAGTGCCGCCCCACGACCCAGCATACAAGCAGTTTTTCAGCGATCCGGCCATGGTATCCAGCTTGCTGCGGGTGTACTCACTGACCTGCCCATGCTGTTTTTGAGGTGACGTTGCAGAAAGAACCTACTTGATCCAGGCGCTGAGTGCGGCCACAATCTTGCGGGCCTGTTCCACACTGGAGATATTGAACTTGGACTGCTGACGGTATTCGCCGCCGCTCTTCTTGTAGCGGCGTATGACAAACATATCCGGACCAAAACTGTCGTTCTCCGGCTTCCACTGCTGGTAGCGGAACAATATGGTCGTCCACGCCCCACGGCTGAGGACGACTTTATCCAACTCCTTGATAATAACCTGGCCGTTTTCTTCAAACTGTACTGTCAAATCATCAATCGTTTCGTTCACAACCGCCTCACCGTCACGCGCACAAACGCACAACTATTTCTTGTCGGCCAGAAAAAAAGGTCAGCTTGCGTAGTCGGCCAGTATGCCTTTAACGGTTTCTGGCAAATCAGTCGTCTTCACCTGCATTTCGGTAACACCAGGGCCATAGTATGATTTTGTCACGCCAACGGAAGCCGAAAGCGCAATCAGATCTTCAGGACGGGTCAAATTACCGGTAGCAACATACTTGCGCCCGAGCATGGAGAGCGTATTTTCAGCGGCTGTCACTGGCTGGACGGAAAGTTCCAACATGGTATACCTCCCGATTTTTGTAAAGAATATCCCTTTTGCCCCAAACCCGCAAGATGCTTCATCAGGGGCGTGTCAATGGGAAAGCAGGGTAAGCGTATAGCGCTCCACTGGAGCAAAATCGTCAGTCAACGGCGGTACGGCAGAAGGCAGATTCCCCTGGTACTGTGTTGCCAGAAGGGCTGCAAGGTCTGGCCTGTTGTCCGGCAACAGGGAAGAAGCTGCAGCAGGAGTGCCTTCTGCAATCTTCCCGGGCAGACTGTCTTCTTGTCGTGGCAGGGCAAGCACCATCACATTCTGCAGCACATGGGGGGGCTGTTCCCCGGCGCAGAAAAGCAATACCTGGGCAAAAGAAGTGCGCAGTGCCGCCGTGATGCCCTGAAGCAGACGTCCTTCCGGCCCCTCCACTGCAGAAATGACGTTCATCATGACGGCACCATCAGGCGTAACGGCCCGACGCAGCGCGGCAGCTGCCTCCACGGTGCCCATCTGAAAAGGCACACCATAATGCGCATTGAACACGTCCACCAGGATAAGGTCATAGCGCTCCTGCTGCCGGTTCAGGAAGACTCTGGCATCCTCGTGCAAGATGGTGAGGCGTGGGTCATCCTTGAGCCCAAACCAGCGGCGTGCAGTGGCGGTCATGGCGGGGTCCAGCTCCACTACTGTCACGCGGGCCTGCTCGGGCTGGCGCAAGGGTGAAGCATGGGACAACAGCCACTTAGGCACGGAATACCCGCCACCGCCAAGCATGAGCACGCGCCTGGCCTGCGGGACAAAACAGGTGCCCAGTGCATAGAACTGAGTGTAACGGAAATAGGGTTTTTCCGGCTCGTCGAGCAACATGCCCGACTGGCAATAGCCGGGATCGGTAGCCAGAAGACGGACAGGCCGTCCGTTCTGTGCAGCATCAACGGCATCAAAAACACGTATGCTGTTATAGGGGCTTTCCAGCAAAAAATCAGGACCAGGCTCTCCCTGACCATCGCTGGCGTGCAACATGGCCATGCCCCCGCAAAGCAGGCACGCCAGGGGCAATATCACCTTGGCAAATCCACTGCCGTGCCACAGGGCGAGCGCCAGCAGGCATGCGGCCACGCCCCACAGGATGGCCGTGCTTCCCCAAAAGGAAATGAGCACAAACCCTCCGAGGAATGTGCCCAGAATGCTCCCCACAGTAGAAAAGGCATAGAGCCTGCCCACAGTCGCGCCGGATGAATGCACATTCTCAATGCGCATGCGAATGGCATACGGCGTTATCATGCCGCAACAGAATGCGGGAAACGCCAACACCCCCAGAGCTGCCAGCACTGCCGCGGTATACAGATTGTTGGTAACGGCTACGGCCCACTGCCCTACTGTCGTATGGTATGCAGCGGTCAGGCCGCTGCCCAGACCGGCGGCAGCTAGAATACAGGCCAGTCTGCGGTGGGATGTTTTGCTGTCTGCAAGCGTTCCGCCCAGCCAAGCACCCGCAGCAAGACATGCCAGCACAACGCCGATAAGGCTGGTCCACACAATGGCAGACGTGCCCACATGCGGCGCAAGCACACGAGCCCCGACCATTTCCAGGATCATGACCAGAGCGCCACTGATAAAAACAGTCAGTTCAAGCATATCTCACAGACACTACGTCAGGTTTGCCCTGTACACTGCAGCCCGGAACTCTGACAATAGTTATGTGCCACTCCGACGGGCTGCAAAAAATTTCTGCAGTGCCATGGCACATTGCCGGGAGCGTATGCCCCCCATATGCCAGACAGTATGCTGGGCAGACTGGGCATCAAAATATTCGGCCCGGGAAATTACAGCTCCGGCCAGGGGGTCTGCCGCACCATACACAACACCTGACAGCCTGGCATGAATGATCGCGGCAGCGCACATGGCACAGGGTTCCAGCGTGACCACCAGAATACAGCCATGAAGACGATAGTTGCCAAGCACCGAGCCACCTGTGCGTAAGGCCAGCAGTTCCGCATGAGCCGTGGGGTCATTATTGTGCAGGCAGGCATTGGCAGATTGAGCAAGAATAGTGCCATCCGCTGCTACAAGCACTGCTCCCACGGGCACTTCCCCCATGGCACTGGCTCTGTGCGCCTGGGCAAGAGCCATGTCCATAAGTGCTTCCCAGCTGTGGCCGGGTGGTGCCTGGGTGTGCGGGCCAGCCGGAACGAATGCCCGTATCAGCATGGCCACAGCAGACGGTGCGTCTACAGAATCACGAGCTTGCACAAATGGGCGACCACATCTTCGGGGGTATCCAATACGGTGATGAATCTGTCCAGCTCGGCTTCCTTGATAAAACCACGCATAACCATGGTCTTGCGTAACCATTCCACAAGACCACCCCAAAAACTCGAATCGTACAGCACTATGGGGAAGGGACGCATGCGCCCGGTCTGGGCCAGGACAAAGGCTTCGGAAAACTCATCAATAGTCCCCATACCGCCAGGCATTACCACATAGGCCATGGCATATTTTACAAACATGAATTTGCGAACAAAAAAATAGCGGAAATTGCAGCGCGTTTTTACATATTGATTGCAGCCCTGCTCGAACGGCAGATGAATATGCAGACCTACAGATTCACCGCCGGCCTCTGTGGCTCCCTTGTTGGCAGCCTCCATGATGCCTGGCCCGCCGCCGGTAATGACGCCATACCCTGCCTTCACCAGCAACCGTGCAATACTTTCGGCATCCTTGTATTCCTGCGTATCTGCTGTGCAGCGGGCAGAACCAAAGAGAGAGATGCAATTTACCTTGAGTGCATTGAGCGTATCAAGTGCGCCGACTATCTCGGCCATGATGCGCAAGGTACGCCAGGATTCAGTCGTTATAAAGGACAGGTCATCAATGATATTTTGTCGTATTTCAGGCATGGGAACTCCTTCGGAGGTACTGTCTGCTGCTGCAGGCTACTTGAAAAGCTCTCTCTCTTGTATCTTGCTGTTGATACGATCTTCCACTGCAATACCCTTGGGGGGCGTAAAGGTGAAATCCTTGGCTTTCAGCGCGGCGTCAGGTTCAAAACGGGTGAAACGCACATCGTTGGTGTTGCCGTAAAAATCTGTAATGGATGCCCGACGGATATAGCCGGTAGACGGCTCAACCAAGAGTGAGGCTTCAACCATTTGCGGTGCCGGCTCCCTGGGATAGAGGCGCAGCTTGACAAGCTTGCCCTCCCTGCCTTCATCCTTGACATCAAAATCCTTGCTCAGCGAAGCCTGCCCTGTCACAACCTGAATAATACTGCGTGAATCCTGCACAAGCTCGAGGGGATACCGGTAGGCCAGCTCTTCATCGGGAAGGTAATCCCAGATTTCCCGGGCCGTCACTACAAGCGTTTCCTCATGAGGCTTGGCTGTCTGCCAGCGGATGAGCAAGGGCTTCTTGAACAGGAGCGTGCCCTGCCGGACTTCCTTTGTGCCACTTTCCTTATGGGTCAATACCTGCTCAAAGCTCGCGGAAAAGGACTGCAGCACATCATAGCGGGCCTGAATAAGAGGTGCCATATCCGCAGCACACACCGGCATGGAACAAAACAATACAACAAGCAGAACAACTGGCATCCTGTAGACCATACACCCTCCACTTCATGCACAGCCCAATTATGGTGCAACAACCACCCCATGCACCGGGAATCAACGAACAACAACCCGGGGCTTGCTGCCGTCAGCCGGGCCGATAAAGCCATCTTTTTCCAGCTGCTCCACAAGTCGGGCAGCCCTGTTAAAACCAATCTTGAAACGCCGCTGTACCAAAGAGATGGAAACACGCCCCTGATCATTGGCAAAGGCCTGCACCTCGGAATACAGGGGATCCTGAGCCATGTCACCGCCGCCAATTGAGGCAGCACCCGTTGCCGTTTCCAGGCCCCACTGTGCAAAATCCACCTTGTAGGAGGGCGTCATGTGCCTCTTCCAGTGGGCAACAACCGCCTGAACTTCTGCATCGCTGAGAAACGGGCCGTGCAAACGCTGCAACTGTCCGCCACTGGGCTTGTACAGCATATCGCCCCGACCGAGCAAATGTTCAGCACCAACCTGATCCAGAATGGTGCGAGAATCATGCTTGGAAGTGACCTGAAAAGAAATGCGGCACGGAAAGTTGGCTTTAATGAGCCCTGTCACCACGTCCACACTTGGGCGCTGCGTCGCAAGTATCATATGGATGCCGGCCGCACGTGCCAGCTGGGCCAGGCGTACGATGCTGGTTTCCACCTCACGCGAGGCCGTCATCATCAAATCGGCAAGCTCGTCAATAACAATCACAAGATACGGCAAGGGCTCAAGGTCTGCCAGTTCGGGGGGCAACTCATTCTTAAAGGCAGACAGTTTGTGATTAAAGTCAGCCACATTGCGCACACTCAAGCGGGCCATGGCCTCATAGCGCTTGTCCATCTCATGCACGGCCCAGTCGAGCGCGTTTTTGGCTTCCTGCATCTCTGTCACCACAGGATGCACCAAATGCGGCTCATCGGCATACACTGCCATTTCTATGCGCTTGGGATCCACCAGTAACAGCTGCATGTCACTGGGCTGGGTGCGGTACAGCAAGCTCACGAGAATGCCATTCAGGCATACGCTTTTGCCGGCACCCGTTGCGCCTGCGACCAGAAGATGTGGCATGCGCGTCAGATCGGCCATGAAGGGCCTGCCCGCAATATCCTTGCCCAAAATCATGGTCAGCGGGCCGCAGCCTTCACGGAAGGCTTTTGATGCAGCCAGTTCACGAAAATTGACTGTTTCCCGGTTTTCATTGGGGATTTCTATGCCCACGGTATCCGTACCGGGAATGGGAGTCTGAATGCGCACCGCAACGGCCTTGAGTGCCAGGGCGAGGTCATCGCTTAAATTGGCTATGCGGCTCACCTTTATGCCAGGAGCAGGGCGTACCTCAAACATGGTGACCACAGGCCCTGGGGTTATGTGTACCAGTTCGCCCTCGATGTCGAAGTTATGCAGGCACGCCATCAAAGCGCGCCCCTTGGCCTCAAAGTCCCCCTTATGCGCACTTGTTCCCTGCTGCTGCGGCGGTGAGAGCAATTCCAGGCTGGGAAGCGGGATTGGGGCTTTTCGGTGGAAAAGGCTCACAGATTTTGCTCCACCCTGTCCTGCAGTTGTTGTGCCAGTGGGGGCAGCAGGTACCTGCTGGGCCGCAGCTGCATTCGATGGCTGTTGCGTGACTGGCATTGCAGCTTTTGCTGATATGACAGGGCCTGCATTGTCTTCTTCAGCAGGCAAGGGTTCAGGTGCTGCCTCAAGCGGAGAAATGGGCTGACCGTCAAAATCTTCCGCTACGGCAAAGAAATCATCAGTATCACTCTCCTCCCTGAGGTCACGCTCCGCTGGTTGTGACGTATGGGTCTGTGTGCCCGGTGTATCCACCCCGTCCATATGAATATCTGGCAATGGCTCCCTGGCAGAACGCATGGCACCGATGCGCTCTTTCCAGCGCGCAAGCAACATCATCAGTTGCGAAAGCAGCTTGTGCAACCCTTGCGGGAGTTTCCAGGAACGCGCGTCATCAGCAGCATCGGTGGCAGAGCCATCTGCCTGGTGCCTTGCCGCAAATATGCTGCGCACACCAAGACGGGCGTGTACCCAGACACCCAAAGTACGGAGCAGGCCAAACCAGGAAAAGTTCCAGACCAGCTGTATGCCCACAAGGCCGACAAAAATCCAGACAAGGGTGGAACCGCCGGGGCTGAGATATTTTTGCGCGTTGCCATGCAGGGCATTGCCAACCATGCCTCCACCCCACAAATCCCCCAATGTCAGATCAAAGGCGGACGAGAGCACTAGCATGCAGATGGTCAGCAGGAAAAAACCAATCCACCGCGTCCAATGAAGACTGCAGGAGGGAAAAACATAGGCAGCCCCAAGTGCTGCAAAAATCAACGGGCAGAGATACGCTGTAACCCCAAGAACATCATTGAGAAAACCAGCAGTATATGCGCCAAACAACCCCGCCTTGTTATGCACGGCTACAGTCCCGCTGACCACATGGTTGAGGCTGGGGTCCTCAACGCTGAAGGTGAGCAGGCTGAGCAATAACAACAAGGCCCAGAAAAGCAGAAAAAGGCCGAACAACTCGCGACCGAACCTAGGGGTGTCCGTAGCTCTACCCTCCAGCAGGAACTATTCGCGCCCCAGATATTCCTTGGTACGCGTATCTACCTTGATACGGTCACCCTGGTTGACAAAAATGGGAACCTGAACAGTGATGCCGGTTTCCAGCTTGGCGGCCTTGGTCACATTGCTCACGGTGTCGCCCTTGGCACCGGGCTCTGTCTCCACAACTTCCAGCACAAGGCTCAGCGGGATGTCTATGTCCAACGGATTGCCCTTGTACAGGAGAACACGGCATTCCTGGCCGTCCTTGAGAAAACCCTCTTTCCCACCGGTGGCAGTGGCGGGCATTTGCATCTGCTCATAGGAGGTCATATCCATAAAAATAAGGTCGTCATCCTGGCGGTAAAGGTACTGCATGTCACGTGTTTCAAGGTCGGGTTTGCCTACCTTGTCACCAGAACGGAATGTGATGTCCTGCATCCTGCCCGTGAGTATGTTGCGCAATTTGGTGCGGACCATTGCCCCACCCTTACCAGGCTTAAAGTGCTGAAAATCAACTATTTCGTAGGGCGTTCCCTCTACTTCAATTTTCAGCCCCTTGCGAAAATCTGTGGTAGAATACATCATTTCCTCCTGCATTACACTGCATATGCTTGAACAACCTGCATTTGCCAAATTCGACGAGTACGGCTAGGCTGGACAGGAATATATACGCTGGATTACATGCCGAAATATTTTATTTCTTCAAAAAATCTCTTGTTGTCAAGCCATAAAGTTCATGTAAAACATGAGGTTTTTATGCCCGCAACACTATTTCTTGAAGCCACCGTGTACACAGCCAAACAGCTTACTGCCAGGACTGAAACCCAGATTGCCTTTGCCGGGCGATCCAATGTGGGCAAATCCTCATTGATCAATGCTCTGGCAGGCCAAAAAAAGCTGGCAAAAGTAAGCTCCACTCCCGGCAAGACACGCTCCATCAACTTTTTTCGCGTGGAACCGTTTGGCTTTTATCTTGTGGATCTGCCAGGCTATGGCTATGCGCGCGCAAGCCATGGGGAGCGTGAAAAATGGGCTTCTCTGCTGGAGCACTATCTGACAACTGCAACGAGTCTCAAGGCCCTTGCCTTGCTTCTGGACAGCCGGCTCCCTCCCCAGCGGCTTGATAAGGACCTCGCCGCCTTTGCCCATGCGCGCGGCATCCCACTTCTTCCCATATGCACCAAGGCAGATAAGTGCCCTCAACGTGAGCGGGCTGCCCGACAACATGAATGGCAGGACATACTCGGCATACGCCCTGTCCTTACCTCGTCCAATACTCGTCTGGGAATAGACGCCTGCTGGGAAATCCTGCTTAAGACAGCATCAACGCCTCTTGTCACCACCAGCTAAGCCCAGAGATGACTGACCAGTCATCTCCTGCAGCCAGGCACAGTACTTCGGATACCTGACCTTGAGAATGTGCAGGGCATGTTCTTCAGCCATAAGGTAACGACGGGCTGTAACCTTGCCCGTGCCGACCCAGTGCTTAAGATGGCGGGTCAAATCCACATGTCGGGCATACAGGCCATGTGCATGCATGCCCCGGAACCATTCCACACCGATATCCAGACAAATGGGACCGCACTGTCGGTAGGCCCCGGGGGGTAGCACGGCCCCCCTGGGAATGCAATGGGGACGAGCCCGTTCCAGATCAAGAAGACACGCCCACTCATTGATGCGACATTCTGGCAAGGGCCATGGCTGCAGATCAAAGATACCGGCAAAACCCTGATCGTACGGACGGGCAAAGATATTTCTGTTATGTGCTTCCCTGTACAGCCGACACAACTGCTCGTAGTCTGGACGAAAATCCTGGTAGGTTTCTGGCATGCATGGCCTGCTGCCCATAACCTCGCCTGCAAGTTCCGGGTGATGTGCCGGGCAGTTCCAGCATTGCCCCAGATGGCCGACAGCCACAGCATCCCCCATGGCATCTAGCAGCAAACCAAGTACATCATTGAACACAAAAATATCATTGTGCATCAAAAACAGCCTGGAACATGTGCTGTGTTCAAACGCATACTGGTAGCGTATGCCAAACCGATAGGAGGCATCATCCAGAAGTGACGTATCCACTGCCTTGAGATCAAGCCAGTGCTCTGGCTGGAATACGCGGCAACGGTCTCCCAGTTGTAAGCGTAAGTACCGGGCAAGCAGATAAGGGCTGACAGTATCGTACTGCGAACCATATGGCTCGTATTGCAGCCATACCATATTCACATGCTGTCCGCTGTATTGCAGCAGAGAAAGCAACGCCAGCGAGGTTTGGAACGGTTTGGCGAATATATTTACTGCCACATCAACGCGTTCAGCCATGTTCTGCCCTACCGGGGCTGACATTACGCTTCCTCGCTCATGGCATCGGTCACGGCACGCTGCAAATCTTCTTCCGGTATTGCTGACAACGCATCGACCACATGCTGGTCAAAGCCGCTATCCTGCCTGAGCAGGGCTATGGCCTGCGATGACGGCATGCCCGCCCGGTATGCCCTGGCACTCACCATGGCGCAGTAGGCATTGATCACAGCCAAAGCACGCGCATTGGGCATGATTTCTTCTCCTCGGAGATGCCGTGGCTGCCCTGTGCCATCCATGCGTTCGCCCATCTGGTACACAGCTTCAGACACTGGCAGGTTGAACTGCATGTCATGCAGGATATTGTACGCGTATTCTGGAGCGCGATTGACCTCGCTCTGTTCTTCGGGAGTCAGACTCCCCTTCTTTGTCAGCAATCCCCGGGGCACAAATATCTTGCCAACCTGTGAAAGCCTGGCAGCAAAACGCAGGGTTTCTCTGTCCTTATCAGGCAGGTTCATGGACGCAGCCAGCAGGGTTGCCACCTTCTCCATTTTGAGAGAATGCCCTACCAGGTTTGTATCAACGCTTTCAATGGCACGTGCCAAGGCAGCCATACTGTTGACCTGCCGCTGGCGGGCAGCCTCGGCACGGCGTCGGAATTCCGTAATATCCTGGAAAATGCTTACGCAACCGCCACGGTCTTCTGCCTGTGCAGCATTTTTTTCTTCAAAGGGGAAGAGTGATACGCGGTATAAACGTGTTTCCTCTTGCCACGGTACAGATATTTCAAGACTGCCCTCATTCCCTTCGGCATCCATACGCTCCATGCCGGCTAGCAAGGCTCCTGCTGCCGTTGCCGGTAATACTGCATCAATAGATTTTCCAACGATGTTCTCTTCCGTTGAACCTGCCAATACGGCAAAAGCGGGGTTGCACATCTGCACACAGCCTTCGCCATCCATAAGCATAAGCCCGGCCTGCAGAGAAGCGTTGACACTGTCGAGCAGGGCTTTCTGGCGCCGGGCAACTTCCGCACGGCGGCGGAATTCCGTAATGTCCTGGAAAATACCTACGCAACCACCACGTACCGAAACGCCAGTCTGGTCTGACCTCTTTTCATCAAAGGGGAAGAGTGTCACGCGGTACAGACGTGTGCCGCCTGCACCAGGCACAGAAACCTCCAGGCTGCTTTCCCGCCCACCTGTGCTGACCTGCTCCATGCCAGCAATAAGATTGTTGGCCGCCTGCCCGGGCAGAATGGAAGCAATGTGCCTGCCCACAATGGCCGTTTCTGCCCTTTCTGCCATGTTACCAAAGGCGGGGTTGCACATCTGCACAAGGCCATCTGCATCCATGAGCATGAGCCCGGCCTGCAGGGAGGCGTTGACACTGTCGAGCAGGGCTTTCTGGCGCCGGGCCACTTCCGCACGGCGGCGGAATTCCGTAATGTCTTGGAAAATCCCCACACAGCCCTCGCGTACGGAGGCGTCAACCTGATCCGCCTTCTTCTCCTCGAAAGGAAAAAGGCTCACACGGTACAAACGCGTATCATCTTCACGCGGGACGGAAATTTCAAGACTGCGTTCACGTCCACCGCTACGAAGGTCTTCCATACCAGATAAAAGTATATTGCCTGCAGCAACAGGGAGCAGTGACGTAATAGCCGTACCAATAATATCGGCCTCTGACCTGCCTGCCATCTGGCCAAAGGCGGGGTTGCACATCTGCACAAGGCCATCTGCATCCATGAGCATGAGCCCGGCCTGCAGAGAAGCGTTGACACTGTCGAGCAGGGCTTTCTGCCTGCGGGCCACTTCCGCACGGCGGCGAAATTCCGTAATATCCTGAAAAATCCCCACACAGCCGCCATGGACAGCTGCTTCGGATTGCCCGTCCTGCCTTTCTTCAAAGGGAAAGAGTGTCACGCGGTACAAATGCATGTTCCCACCGCGGGGCACAGATATTTCCAGGCTGCACTCGCTTCTGCTTACATCGAACTGTTGCATGCTTGCACGCAGTTTGCCGGCGGCCTCAGCAGGCAGCACTGCGTCAATATCCGCTCCCTGAACATCATTTTCAGAGGCATCTGTCAGCTGCACAAAAGCGGGATTGCACATCTGCACCTGACCTGTTCCATCCATAAGCATGAGCCCGGCCTGCAGAGAAGCGTTAACGCTATCAAGAAGCATTTTTTGCCGTCGGATGAGCTTGTACAGCCGTTGGAAACGAAGGGCAGTTGCCCGGTGTGATCGGCTTACCAGCGATGCCCAGATAAATGCCAGCAGCAAGGCCGCACCGAGGCTTCCAAGTATGCCCAAACCGTAAATTTGCCGGGCTTGTCCCTGAACCTGTTCTTCAACCATGGCTGAAGGGGCCTCTATGGCCACAAGCCACCCAAGGCTTGTCAGGCGATTTCCCAACGAATAGGTGTCTCCTTCGCCTACCAGGGCTTTTCTGTGTTTGAAAGGTAAACTGCCGGAAGTATTCTCCAGGTGGGCAGATTCCACAGACAGCACTCCATTACGCAGAACAATGGCCTCCCATCCAGTGGCACCATACTGTAAAATGGCTGGCAGCAAGTCCTTATGTTCCTGCCTCAGAGAAAGGAAATTCATCAGGGCCTTATCCATGGGCACAATGGCCAGCAGCGCGGCAACAGGGGCGTTGTCACCCCGACCCAGAACCTCAAACATGGGATCAGCCACACACAGAACCGGTACATTATCACGCATGCGCACAGCCCCGTAAGCAATGGCTTTTGTGCGCAAGGCCTCGCCCACAAGGGCAACATCCTCTTCGGAAAGGCGGGTATCCCCCTTGGGTGCAAGTAATGGCAAGCCATCATGGGTAACGATGCGTGCAGTGAGCCACCCCTTGCTGCGGATAAAATCCTGCAGCAAATCCTGCATATAGCTCATCTGTTCAGCGAGAGAGACAACGGTCTCATCAGGACTTTGGGCGGCATCTGGAGCAGTGAGACGCTGCAGCCCATCCTGACCGAGACTGCGTACATCCATGGCAAAAAGCCGGAAAATTTCCGCACTGCTTACGAGCCGCAGCTGATCTGTAAGACCGGTATTCCAGGCATGAATAGCATCCAGGGCTTTATCTACCCACGATTGCTGCAGTTCGCGCTGGGTGTTTTCGATATCCTGTGCAACATTTTTCAACTGCAGCGTACAAAGGCCATACGCGACTGCTGCAGCCACGATGAGCAGGCATAATCCCACCGAAAAGACAGCGGCCTTTTTCAAGCGATAGCGCCCCACATCTGCACGCTCATTCGGTTCCTGCATATCCATATGTACCAATCCTACTTGATTTTACGGCCTTTCAGATGAGCCCAACGGCAGAACTCATTCACGGAGTACTGTGGCATATACTGACGCAGACGTGAATGGGACAGCACGGCATTACTCAAATTGTCCAGTATGTAGGCGTCACCGTTATCGTAGACGGCGAGCACTGCATGGGCAAAATTACGAACAGTATCTCTGACAACCACAATACGCATATTTTCGGGTGGAACACCCAGTTCCTTGAGGGTAAAATACTTAACAATGCTGTAGTCTTCACAATCACCGGATTTTTTGAGGAACTCATCCGGAATGGCCCAATAGTCCTGCTTGTGCCAATTGACGATATCTTCCTTGTACGGCCATGTATTCCAAAAGGCGTTGACGTAGCGCAAACGCTCCATAAAAGCCTTGGGCGCCTTTGATTTAAAGCTACTCCAGGTAACATCCCGCTTGAAGACCTTAGCAGGCTCAAAAATGGAAGATTGGCCGTTTCGCTTGAGAAGATCCAGCCACGCTGGCAGTGAAGAAAGAGGACGTTTGAACTCAACTGTTCCAAAGAGCTGCACCTTATTGCCCTGTGCCGGTGCTGACGCTTGCGCAGGTGCCGCTGTAGATTGATGTGGCTCTGCATTATTCACCAAACCTTCATGGGAATTGTCAGCGTTGACCGCTGCGGCTTCCACAGATGGTGCAACAGCGTCGGTGGCTAGCGCAGAATCCCTTTGCTCCTTGCTGTCAGTCGTTGCGGAATGCTCAGGGGAAGAAGCCTCTATGCCAGTTTGTGCGGTAACTCCTTCTTTTGCCCAAGCTGGTGAAAGCGCCCAAAAGCCAGCAATGTGGCCGACTATGAGTACTGTCATGGCATAGAAGAATACTATGCTGGATAAAAGTGACATTTTTTTAAGCATAGGCTTCTTATGTCAGGATTCCATATATGAACGCCCAAGCCTGTGAAACACGCCATAAAGGCAGACTACGGCAGTTACATACCTTGCACCGAACAATCAAAACGTCCATCGTCCTTGCCGCTCACCACATAGCGCAGGCGGTCTACAATGGTATTATCTGCATCAAATGTAAGTATCCTGGGCTGACGATCATATATCTCTTCAGGCTTGTTCACATATTCGTAGGCGCTGATGATAAGCTCGTCGCCAGGCTGGCATAAACGTGCCGCTGCACCGTTTAGCACACAGCAACGTGAATCAGAATTCCCATACAACACATAGGTTGAGAAACGCTGCCCGTTATTCTTGTTCCAAATGTAGACAAATTCCAATGGGTACATACCAACTTCGTGGCAGATATCTGGATCAAGTGTCACAGAACCGTGGTACTCAAAATCACAGGAAGTTACGCGTATGCAATGCAGTTTGGCCCGAAGGATGTGGAGCATGGGCCCTCCCCACAAAAAAATATTAGGAAATAAAAAAAAAGCCGCATAAAGCGGCCATGATATACGAAGTTTAGAGAAATAAATCAATAGGCCTTAATGTAGTCGTCCAAATTTTCTGCAGAACAGTTTCGACTCACCCAAAAAGCAGAAGCCCATACCATAAGCGCGGTTGCCTGTGTGTCATCCAGTGTTTTGATTTTGGATTCCAGGCTCGATTTGCTTGCTCCATGACGTAGGTGGACATTATTCATGTCACACGCATCCGTCACACACAGCAATAAATACGAAAGCCGTGTATGATCGGGCATAAGTTTCATATCCTTATGCGCTTCAACAATTGTTTTCAGCTCGGATGCACTGAATATTTGCTTGATACTCGTGATTGCTCGAAAAAACGTATCAACGGCCCAAGGAAGTATAAATTCCGCACCGGCACTCTTAGTACGAAAATAATCTTTCAGCCAGCGCTCTTGTTCTTCATTGATACGTGCTGCAACCTGCGGCATGGTGCCCCCAGTACGCAATACATTCCGGCACATACAATGCCGAAGTATTGTTTATGCATTTTTTTGCACTGAAATACACTACCCCACCAAAAAATTCAAGAAAAAATCTAGACTTTTTTCCTTAAAAATGCCATCCCCTGACTGGCTCAGCCACACAGCAATATGGATAAGACAGGATACAAAAATACAATGAATGCGACTGGCGTTACCTTGATGGAATCTCTCTTTCCCGCACTGCATATCGCTCCTCTACACCTTAATCATCTGCATGCGGCACAAGCGCACCTAGACAACCTAACCAAGCCTCGCGGCAGTCTGGGGCGTCTTGAGTCTTTAGCCTCGCGTCTGTATGCCATGGCTGAAGGACGCACACCTCTTAACGTATCCCCCTCCATCATGCTTACTGTGGCTGGCGATCATGGCGTGGCTGCACAGCATGTTTCGCCGTATCCACAGGCTGTCACACGTCAGATGGTACAGAATTTTCTTCATGAAGGTGCCGCCATCAATGCTTTATGCCGCGTTTCTGGCATGGATCTACGCATTGTGGATGCTGGCTGCTGCGGTGGTCCCTTTCCCCACAACCCTATGCTCATCGACCGTCGCCTTGGCAACGGTACTGCCGACTTGAGCCAGGAAGCTGCCATGAGTCGTGCCACATGTCTGGCCGGCCTTCATGCAGGAATACAGCTGGCACAGGAATTGGCTGACGAAGGCTACCGCTGCATTGGTACGGGAGAAATGGGCATAGCCAACAGTACATCGGCCACAGCACTGTACTGTGCACTCCTGGCGCAAGACCCGGCAGACATGACCGGCCCAGGGGCAGGTGCAGACACAGCAATGCTGCACCACAAAATTGCAGTAGTGCGGCGTGCATTGACTGTTCATGCCAACGCGCTCAATGGTGACGTCATAGACGTACTTGCTGCTTTGGGTGGTTTTGAAATCGTCATGATGGCCGGTATCATGCTGGGCGCTGCCTCCCGACGAATACCAGTACTTGTGGATGGTTTTATTTGCAGTGCTGCCTTTGTGGCGGCCCTCACGCTTTGCCCGGCCCTGGAAGGATATGCCATACTGGCTCATGCCTCTGCTGAACCAGGGCACATACGTGCCCTGGATACCCTTCACTGCAACAGGGAATCGGCTATCCCGCTGCTGCATCTCGGCATGCACCTTGGCGAAGGAACTGGCTGCGCTGTTGCTTACCATCTGCTACGCTGCTCGGCAGCCATCTTTAATGACATGGCCACCTTCACTTCCGCCGGAGTGGCAGATACATCATGCTGACAATATCCGATGCAAGCCCGAAGCACATAGGCCAAAGCACCCATCCGCATGACCAGCCTGCTCCTCTTTTGCAGCTTGTGCATGTTTCCCAAAAATTTTTCACACAGAGCCTCTGGAGAAAAAGAAAAACACTGCTTGCGGTTAATGACGTAAGCATGTTCATAACACATGGGGAAACAGTCGGACTTGTGGGCGAATCCGGATGTGGCAAGTCCACCTTGGGGCGGCTCGCCTGCGGCTTATTGCAACCGTCTGAAGGACATATTCTTCTGGATGGGCGTCCCCTGCCGCCGGCCGGGGCTCACAGCTGGGCTACCGGGCGTATTCAAATGATCTTTCAGGATCCCATTTCTTCGCTCAATCCAAGGCTGCGTGTACGTTCCTCCATAGCGGAACCACTGGCAGCCAAACACATTGGCCGTGTTGAAAGAAACAACATGGCTGATGCAATCCTGGGTGAAGTAGGCCTTGACGGACTTGGAAGCCGTTATCCACACGAATTTTCCGGCGGTCAGCGTCAACGCATTGCCATAGCCCGTGCCCTCATCACGCGACCGGATCTGGTTATTTGTGACGAGCCGGTTTCGGCGTTGGATGCCTCAATACAGGCACAAACGCTCAATCTGTTACGCACAGTACAAGAACGTTTTGGCCCAGCCTACTTGTTTATTTCGCACGATTTGGCCGTGGTGGGTTTCATGTGCAAAAGGATCGTCGTCATGTATTTGGGAAGCATTGTTGAAGAAGGCTCCACGGAGCAGATTTTCACAGCTTCCGCGCACCCATATACCCAGGCGTTGCTGGCTGCCATTCCCAGTGGAGATGAAACAAAAAAATACGCCCCCCCCGAAGGAGAACTGCCCAATCCGCTTTCCCCTCCCACCGGCTGCCATTTTCACCCTCGCTGCCCGCATGCTCTTGCTATCTGTCGTCGCGAGCCCCCCACATGGAAGGCTCTTGCCCCTGACCACAGTGTACGCTGCTGGCTGGCATGACAGGCATTCACCAGTCTCCGGGTTTGCCCATAGGGTTGCGGGGGATATCCGCACCAAAGTCGTATTTTCCCGGCCGTTCTTCGTCACGCAACTGTGTACGGGCGAAACGGATTAAGGAAGCACGCAATTCCTCAAGGTCAGCATTTGCTTCGGGAACGACAAAAGCCTTCAACCTGAAACCTTCCTCAACACGCATGAGCCGTACAGCGCAACTGCGTACACCGCCACAACGCTCGAGAATTTTGGCCACATGCTGCGGGTACACGTTAATGCCGCCCACCTGAACCGCTTTGTCTATGCGTGCTCCTGGACGCAAGTGGCGGTCGTCCAGCCAGGTGACGGTATCCATCAGAGGATACTGACGCAGACCATCATCCGGCAAAAGCCGTTCCAATGTACCGCGCCCTTTTCCCCTTCCGCGCCGGACATGGGGCAGTAACTCAAAGGGAGCCTCTGGATGCTTTCGGTAACAAAATGCCCCAACTTCGGAAGAACCAAAAATTTCTATAACACAAAAACCATAATGCAACAGAGTTTGCAGCACTTCAGACGGCGTGGGGGATGTCGCCGTAAAAACAGTGATGTCCGCCCCTCGTTTCTCTGCCCCACATAACCAGTGTTGCAACGTCACGAATTTACTCCATATCAGCGGAATGCCGATGACCATGTCTCCGGAGCGCATCTGCGCGGCAACCGCAGTCGGCAGCGAAGGCACAGTACGAAAAGGAATTCCCAGGCTTAACGGCAGTAACAGTCCAAAGGTAAATCCATACATATGGTGCAGTGGTGCAGCAACCAACGCTGCTCTTCTGTCTTCCACAAGCGGAGCAACACTGGTGATCTCCTGGCGCAAATGGCTTTCCCTGTGGGTGCAGGGTTTGGGCACTCCTGTTGTTCCGGAAGTAAAAAACGTGACAGGACGTTCCCCACACTCCCATTGTGCAAGTGTGGCCTGAGCAAGTGCATCACAGGTTTCATCAATGCACGGCACTGGTACTTCCGTGTGGAACATGGTATTGACCTGTTGCGTCACGTCTTCCACAGCTTCACGATCCAGCCCCAATGTCTCCCATCGCAACCTTGCAAATTCCTGAATTGCATGCGTGTCAGAAAAACATGACGGCGTACGGCGCTGGATCACTGCCCGCGTCATGGACTGCACAATGGCTGTAAAAGCGCAGAGCCCGAGATGCGGTATCCTCTCCAGTGGCCATGATTTCATAAGGCGCTCCGAGCCTGTACAACCACATCTCGTCCACCGCATGTTGCACGGCACAGACAATCAATAGCTGCAGTCTCTCCCCCACGGATTGCTGCCAGGGCATGGACAACATCCAGTGCATGCGTCAGGGGGCCGTGCCCCCACTGGGGCTCATGGTCTGTTCCATTTTGCGAACATGCAGCCCCGGAAAGAAAAACCGGAATGCCCCGCTCTGCATCTGCTCCCCAAAGCGTACGCAGGCGTGGCAGGCCAGGCGTTTCACGCTTCAGGCAAAAAAATGCTGCACCTTCCGTCAGTGGAAGGCCATCTCGAAATAATTGCGGGCAACAGGCAGAAAAACGACTGTCCACTTCGTCAACAACGCCGAGCAACACAACATCCGCTCGTTGCGAAGAAAGCAGGGCTGCCGCCGTGGTCAATGCACCGGCAAAGGACAGTTCGAACTGCGAAACAGTAAAACACGGCCCCCGGATACCCAGTAACAGGCTCAACAACCCTGCCCCCACATTGTTCACGGCATGGGAGAATGCAGTAGGCGAAGATAGCTGGGGCCCGTTATCAATGATTGAATCCATGAAGTCCATATTCATTTGAACACAGCTGAATGCTGTGCCCAGAACAAGTGCCATGCGGGACTCCATTGCCTCCCGATGCAATCCGGCTTGCTGCAGGGCATCATACGCAGCCAACAGCGCCATTCGCGCATAAAAAGGAACCCGCCGCAATTTCCCTGCAGGCAGATATGCAGTCAAACGGGCAATGTCAGGTCGAACCCTGCCAGCAGCTTCTGAAAAAGCGGGGGTAGCACGGGGGGCAGGCATATTCTGAACAATCTCAATGGCATCCTTGCCACCAGTGCTGTGCACCGCCCCCACACCTTTCACAGAGAGAAAAGGAATCGGTTTCATCTGGCCACCCCCAGCACCAGGGCAGCATTGCCACCGCCGAATCCCAATGATGTTGACAATGCAAACGGCCTTGTTACAGGTTGCACTTCGCGGGTCGGGGCAAAACCGATTTCAGGATCAAGTGTGGCAAAGCCCTGCGTGGCTGGTACAAAACCACTGCGCAAGGCAGTCAGGGCAAGTACAGCCTCCAGTGCACCGGCTGCGCCCAGAGTATGGCCAGTACCCCCTTTGCTGCCCCACACTGGAGTATAAGGCAGCAGGGCGTGCAGCACCTGCCCTTCGACCCTGTCATTCTCCCGCGTAGCCGTGCCGTGGGCATTAACAAATGCAATATCCTCTGCAGATATTGCCGCTTGGGCAAATGCCATGGCAATGGCATCGCGTAATCCTCGCCCTTCAGGGTGTGGTGCAGTAAAATGATACGCGTCTGACGCGCTGCCAAAACCCAATATGCGTCCAAATACAGGCGCATTGCGACGTTTGGCAAAATCAGCGTCTTCCAGCACCAATGCAGCAGCTCCCTCACCAAGATTCAGTCCATTGCGATTTCTGTCAAAGGGGCGACACGGCGTGTCAGAAAAAATCATAAGGCGTGCAAAGCCAGTATGGGGAACAAGACTCAGGGCGTCAGCTCCGCCGCAAACAGCACAGGGACACTGGCCCGTGGTAATGAGATCCACGGCAATACCCACAGCATCCGCACCGGAGGTGCAGGCATCGGTAATGGTAAGGCGTTGCCCACAGGCTTCGGGCAGCAGTTGCAGTGCGAGGTTGGACGAAAAATAATCCTCGATATCAGAATTGCCTATAGCGTCATTGCATTTTTTTACAGTACCCGAGGCATCAACGTTTTCAGCGAGGGCGCGGCTTGCTCTGTAAGACGTCAAAAAGTGTAATGCACTGCCAGCAGTGGTACCAAAGATCACGCCCGATTCTCTTTGTGCCCATAATGGCAATTGTGCCGTAGCAAGTGCCTGAGTAACAACTTCATGCGCAAGACAAAAAGTATCCCAGGCAGAATGCCTCCGTCCTCCAGGGAATAATGCTTCACCCACGGAAAAAAACGGGTAGGGAAGCGCTTGCGTATCAAGACATTGAGAAGAAGTAAGATGCCTTCTGGCATTTTCCAGACCGTGCAATGCAGCGTCAGGATTTGTACCCGCTGCACACAGACAAGCCATGCCTGTCACAACGACGTCCATCGCTTCCTCATTTGCCTGTCTGGCGTAAAAGAATGAAGTCCGCCAAGCCACTGATAGATGTAAATGCCTGTCGCGCTTCTTCAGCGTCAGCAATGGCGACGCCAAATTCCTTCTCCACAATGACAACGAGCTCGACAGCATCCAGAGAATCAAGCATCAAGCCCTTCTCAGTATCAAAAAGCGGAAGGTCAGAATCAATATCCTCCGGAGTAATGTCTTCCAGTCGCAAACCAGTAACAATAAGTGCTTTTAAGGAATTTTCTATATCATTTTTTGTCATACTCATACCTACATGCATGTTTTCCTATGTAGCAAAAAAATATCACTGTAACGATGTTTACATTTATTATCAGACTAAAAGAGATAGTATTATTACTAAAATTGAAATAATCATGCAATAATTGTTTTATACATGATAATACCTTGAAAGTTCTGCAATATTTGCATTAAATAACGATATGGCATCTTCAGTATCAATTCTGCCATCAAGGAATAAATCTGCAATTTTGCAAAATGATTCCATAGGTTGTGCAAGATGTGGATTTGTATTATCTATTGCTGCAAGAAAAATAAATAAATTATTTGTTATTACATTCAATCCTAATTGAAGTTTCAGATTCATATTTTTTTGCATATAGCGCATCTGTATACAATCTGATGGAGAATATACGTTAGAAAATAAAAAAATTTTAGATTGCAAAACATTATTTTGCAATAATGGAAGCAAATTAAATCTGAATATCTCTGATTGAGCATTATCATTATTTTGTTTAGATATTCCACTTACTTTATTAAATACTGTATTAAAATAATCAAGTTTATTTTCATATTTGTAGTATTGATAAACAGATATTTGAGGACATAATGCTATACATTTTGCATCTTTGAACATACAAGCAATACAAATCGAGGCAAATGCTCCATTTGAGCTACTTATAAATGTAATATTATTATATTCTATATTATATATATCGCATATTTTTTTAATAATATCAGAAATTCCATTGATAACTGAATCATCACGAGTTCCATAATAAAAACAGATGGCTTTTTGTGCAAAATTAATTTGACGTGTAGGATCATCAATATATAAACAATAACCATCAAAAATAGAGCTATATGTCTTTCTCATAAAAGATGGATAGGAACGATGGACTCCATATGCTGAAAGGAATACATATAATTTTTTTGTAGATGATGACAAAAGACAGCATTCATAAATAAATGAATGGTGATGGATGCTGAGTTTATTATAATAATCAGCTGTCAATTGTGATAATTGTAAATGTTTTGTTCTAGAATTGAAAGCTGCATTTATAATTGAACGCTCTCGCACAAAACTTCCTGGGGCAAGCTCCATTTCCAAAAATAATCCGTCCTCTGTGAGAGAAAACGGTGCACATGCGTAAAGTTTTTCCCGATTGTTAATAAAATGGAGAAGAGGATTTTCATCGTCAAGCTGTATATGGCGTCTATTGAGGAATTTCTTGTAATGAGCAATAGAAAATTTCTTGCTTGGATTCCTTCCTTCTTTTGCTCCAAATTCAAGAAAATGTACCACAGGGTCAACCTGTGCCTGAAGAACATCCTGATTATGTTCCAAATAGTAAGCAGCATCAAACAAAGGTGAATTTCGTAATATATTGATATCATTCATTTTTGTTAATAACCTTGCAATTACGTCTTCAACAACATAATTGAGACACTTTTACCAATGGTAAAATACAAACAGCATCATTAAAGATATATCTGTTAAAATAATAAACGCACTCTACTTACACCCACATATCATAAAAATTAAAGAACTGATATGGATAATACTTTACTACAGCTTCCATAGCCCTTGCAAAACGCACAGCGTAGGGTCTAAAGGCATCAGGTTGACGGTGTGACAAACCTCTTGGCACGTCAAGATGTTCTACATGCCAGACCGTAACAAATCCCTTTTCACGTACAGTAAACAGCATGAGCAGGTCTGCTCCTGTAGATGAAGCTAATGCATAGGCGCTCAAGGGCAGACAAATCTCGCCTCCCAAAAAAGGGGTTTTGACACAGTGGTGCGTGGGAGTATTGGCAGGCAGTCTGTCTCCCATAAGGCACACAATTTCACCCCGTTTAAGCGCTGCTGATGCCTCTATCAGTGAACCGACCGGGTCGGACGCATCAATAATATGAAAGGGCTTGCCCCTCCCCCTCTCGAAATAATGCTTGTCAGGATCGTCTGGCGTTTTCATTTGCACTATATTCACAGGAGAATCAAATTGATCCAGCCCCGCAAGTCCTATTTGCCATGCACCGACATGCGCAGAAAGGATGATACACCCTTGGGGATTTTTTCCGGCTTCAGACAGGCAGTGATGTGCATATGGTGCAGTTGCGTGTAATAAAAAACGTCCAGAAATACCAGCGACCATACGATCCAGCAGGATATTGCCAAACGTCCAGTACAGACGATAGGCATTGATAATATTTTGCAAGGGACCGGCGTCTGGAAAGCGATGGGCAAGATACGCCGCACAGCGACGTCGAATTTGGGGCAGAAGCGTATAATACAAAACGACAAAAAACAGAACGAAACGTGCAAAAACAACAAGTCTGCACCGTACCATACATTCAAAAACAGCATAGCGAAACTTGGAACCCAGGTTATGCCTTGTTTGTGGGTATTCAGCTGTCATATTCGCGCTCCCGAAGGCCACGATAAAGCACGTAAGATAGTGCTCCGACTATACCCCCAACCAGCAGCCCTAAACAGGGTGCCAGACAAAACGCCCCCAAAATCCAGTCCATCAGACGCTGAGGAGCCTCATAACCAAGCGTACGGAGCGAAAATTCCGTTAGCCAGTTGCCATGACGGAGACGATATCCGACAAGGATTCCCAGGCCTGGCACAATTGGCGGCCAAGCAAGGGGGATAATTGCCAATGCACATATACGGTTCAGTCTAAACCATCCTATGCACAGCAAAAGCAGGATGCTCTGCACTCCAGGCAAAGGAAGTGAGGAAATAGCCATGGAAATGCCTGCGGCGCGTGCGAGTTCTGCAGGAGTGGCCTTATTTGACAGCAAACGGTGCAACGATGCCATGGGATGCCTTAAGGAAACCTTGCCATCTGCAGCCACAGTGGATTGTCTGAAAGGCACAGGAACAAGCGCACGCAGGGTTAGTCGAGTATTGAGCAGCGAAATGTTAATGTTATCCTTTAAGGAATGAAAATGAGATACGCGCTCCTGTGCCGGCGGGTAATGAACGCGCACGTCAACTTCCCGTATGGCAAATCCAGCCCATGAAGCACGCACCAGCACTTCGATTTCAAATGCATAGCCTCGTTCAGAAAGGGTTAGGCAGGCCAGCGCACAGAGTGGATATGCGCGAAAACCGCTCTGCATGTCATGTACTGCCACACCTGTCTGCACACGCATCCAAAAGGCAGAAAATGCTCGCCCGAAACGTGATGCACGAGGTATATGCGGAACAGTGAAATCACGGCAGCCGACAATAAATGCATCGGGATACATCTGCACCATTTCCCAGATGCGTCCGATGTCTTCAGGATAATGCTGTCCATCCGCATCCAGCGTAATCATGTGGGTAGCCCCGGCATTTCTTGCAGTCCGGGCACCCGTCAGCAACGCAGCCCCCTTACCTTGATTGCATGGATGACGCACCAGCTGTACTGGCAAATCCACCAGCGTTTCTGGCCCTCCATCTGAGGAACCGTCGTCTATGACAATAACAAGTGAACATTGGTGCAGAGCCCGTTCGACTACATTGCGGAGATTGGTCTTATGATTGTAAACGGGAATGACTATCGCCGGTACCGGATTCATAAAGGAATGCCTTTTCGCCAGCCTTCACAAAACAAACGATAGAATTCTGGTTGTTCTAGAAGCAGATTACCATCCAGACCGAGCATAAGTTGCGTAGTTGATGCCGTCGTTGTTATGCTACCTTCCGCATCTTCAATATAATAGCTGAAGTCAAGGGTAGCGGCCTCATTCCACAATAGCATGGCGTGTATGACATACGTTTGCCCATAGCACAAAGGCCTTCTGAAATTCAGTTGTAGCAGCTTAACAGGTACTATGACGTCATGTTCCAAAAAATCGGTGTAACTGATACCATACCGTCGCCCCAAAGCCTCACGCCCATCCTCCAGCCAGCTGGCATAATGCCCATGCCACATTATCCGGGCTGCATCCACTTCCCCGAAACGGACAGTACGCTCCACGCGAACATGCAGTTCAGGAACTCCCTCCCTAGAGTCAAAATTTTTATGACGGACACGAAGACGATGCGGCCTCATATACATCTCCTTCCAGCTGAAAACGGGCTGCCACGGCTTCACCACAGGAAAGAACACAAACCCATAAAAACGGCTTCCGACCTGGGCTGATATGAAGGACAATATCTGTATGCGGCCCTACTGGCATAAAAAATTTTGCCTGTGGCACGCGAGCAAGCACAAAGGCAGGAAGGCAGTCCTCCAATGTTATCTGAGCAAGCAATATTTGTACAACGGCTGGAAGTACCGGCCTGCCAGGAAAATGCCCACTAAAGACAGCGCTATCATTTGCAAAACAAAAGTGACGCGACCAGCCGCCATCGGGCAGTTGTTCAATCCTGCAAGATGCTGCGCGCACGGCATTACGCATAATGCTCATGGCTGCTCAGCCTTTGCAAAAACGATGTGCATGGTCAACCCATTGTTATCTTCTTTATAGAGGCATTGCAGGCAATCTGCCTTGTGTTCAAAATCGGCTTTCCATCCACTTCCCGCCACCTGCATTGCGGCGGAACTTTGCCGCCCTGAAGGTAATGCTGCTGCCACGCGATACATGGCCCGCCCTAGAAGCTGCAGCAAATGCTTTTCACGAGAGCGTTCTCCCAGTGCTAACGTGCAATTCAAGGTTAACGTATCCGAATTTTCTGTACGAGCATATGTACAGCTACCCAGCGTACGCCCGTATGACAAAACAAGGACCAGCTTCCCTTCCCCTGTGCTCCCTAAAAACATCTCTCCCTGCATTGGCAGAATATGCCCGTTGAGATGGACACGCATGGCAAACTGGCAGGATACAGGGCTGACAACATGCTCAGGATAAAGTGCGGCACCATTCCGTGTAGTGCATCCCACTACCAAAAAGATACATACTAACGTATAGAAAAGGCAAGGCAACTTCATGTCGTTGTTTCTTCTGTTGGTGCACAAAGACGTGGGAGCAGCCACAGTGCTGCAGGAGATTCAATAAGCAGCCCCCAGAAAATGACTTCTCCCATGCTGCGCAAAGCAGGATGTTGTGCCAGGGCGAGTAACCCCATGCCTGTAAGTGTTGTCAAGGAAGAAACAAGTATGGCTCTTTCCACGCCTGTTCTCACTCCGTTTGCCAGATCATGGGTTACAAGGATGCCATGATCAGCTGCAAGCCCCAACACCATTGGCATGGCAGCCATGCCAGCCAGCGTCAAAGAATGCCCCGATGCAGCCATCCAAGCCAGAATACAAGTAATGGAACACAATGGTGGTAAAGATGCAAGTAAGGCTTGCCGTATGTCACGAAAGTCGAGAAATAACAGAACAAGACAAACCAGCCATGCCACAGGTACAAGATGCTTCTCATCTTCAAATTTCCGCAACAGCATTGACTCGAGACTGCCAGCATCAATGGCTGAAACATATGCGGCCAAATGTGGCTCTAGGAAAGATATATCCACATGAGAATCAGCGTACAGCAGGATTTGCACCTGACAACTAGTGGGATTCACAGGCACGAATGTATCCAGCAGATCACCAAAACCGGCAGCACGAAGGTCGTCCAGATCAAATGTTGCTACAGGGGCGCGCAATAATTCCAAAAATGGATCGAATGCCTCGGCAGAAAATCCATAGAGTTCCCCTGCTGCCAGAATCTTCTCCCGCAGTTCAACGCCATGTTCATGCGTATATGTTATCCAGCGTTGCACATTGTTCCGTAGTTCTTCGTGTGTGGGCAAAAATGCTGTAAGTGTGCTCACAGATGCATGAGGAGCCTGGGTCCTAAGCACGGCTGTCATCTCTCGTGCAAGCTCCAGTGCTTCTTCACGCGTTTGGCCTTCCACTACAAAGGCATGCCTTTCACGCATGCCCCAAGTACGCTGCAATGTCTGTGACTCCTGTTGCAGGTGAGACACTTCTGCTCCCAGCGTACGCGGAGAAACATCTATGCGCAGCAGATGGTACAGCCCGATGCCCACGCCAAGCAAAAAACAGACGCTGCATGTAACACGCCATAAAACAGGCAGTTGTCGTATCGCATAGTCACAGCGCTTATGTAGCATCGGAGTAGAGAACCATGGGCATACCGGCAGTAAGGTGACCGCCAGAACAAAACCGATACCTAACGTCAACAAAGCAAAACAGGCCAACTGGCGGACAGCTGGAATGCCGGAAAACATCAATACAACAAAGCCAGAGGCGTTCAACAGAAAACTCTGCAACAAAGGAGGTGATACTATTGGTAAAACTTGTTCTGCGGGACGGCCGCAACGTAGTGCAAAGTGCATATGTACGGCATAGTCCTCGGCCACGCCAAGCACAGAGGCACCGAACCCGAGGGCCAGTCCTGAAAGCACTGGATACGCCAAAGACATGGTGGCAAGCGCAACCGTTGCCGCAAAGCATGGAAGGAGCAATAACCACACAGCGCCCGCAGATCGAACCAGTATCACATAGATACTGCAAAAACAGACCAAGGAAATACCCACAATATTGGTCACATCCTGACGAATAACCCGGGCATTGATGGCACTGTGCTGCAGCCCACCCACAACAAGAACATGCATGTCAGGTGCAAGGTGAACACGCAGAGACCTGTCCAAAGCTTCCATAAAGCGTGTTGCGGCATCAACATTGTGGATGGAATGAAGAAAACGCAGTGTCAAAAGCACATGTTTTTCATCGGCAGTGACAGGATAGCCCGTAGCAGGGTCTGGCAATATTGCAGTATCAGCACCTGTAGGCAGTCTGGAAAGGATGATGGAGCGTGACGCTAAAGGGTCTGCACGTAGCCAATCCTTGGCAGGTCCAACAGTCAGCACATTAGCCAGCATATTACTTGCCGAACCGATAGCCTTTTCAATGTGCTTTGCTTCTGATGCAAGGAGCAAATGACGTAGTGCTCTGTCGTCAAAGAAATATGGCAAGAGCCCCATGACTGCCTGTGGTTTTGGCATATTCATAAAGGCGGGTCGTGCTAAATCTTCAGGAATATCTCGCGCAACAGCGTCTGCAACAGCGATCAGCTCATATTTTTTCCCTGTGCTCTCAGTGGAAATATCTACAAAAAGCAAACGCGAAGCAGGAAGCATATCCATATTCTTGACTATTGCACGGGCATGCACGTCATCATCAGGGAAAAAAGGCAGAATACCCGTGTCTTGCCGCATATGTACTACGGCGTAGGCTGCAAAGCCCCAGCAGAGGGCCGTGAATACGAAGCACAGGATTCTGTGTCTCTTGATGGCGTGGTATAGCGCAACAATACCATTCATGCCCATGAAAACGTATTCTTTAGTCGCCGACAGTATCCTGCAGAAGGTATGTATTGCAGTGGTCGGGTAAGGGCTCGTTTATGTATATATTTTTGAACGAAATGCGCACACTGTCACCATTGGGCTCAACAAAGGTCAGGCGAAGCACACGAGAGAAATCAGCGGAAAAAAGAACTTCCATCTTGGAGAAAAAAGAGTGGCGCACAGGGGTAAGATGCAATTCTGGTAAATTGGGATCAGGGCAGATAATGTGATACGACGATTGCAGCATAGCCGGGTTCAGGCGCACCCAATCAATCATATGCTGCAGAACGGCAGTCATGAGCATACGCCCTTCCTTATCCGCGGGGCGGCAGTTGTCCGGCGAACCGTCCCAGAGGGCTCCCTGCCCATTCTTGAAAATGAAGCCTGACGCCAGTGGATGTGTATACCCCCAAAGCAGGCTGTCTCCCAAGGCATGCTTTCCATGACTTCCCGTTGCATCATCCCTGCGTTTCAGGCAAAAATATCCATTCGAGGTCAAGGGACGAGAAAGCAAGGACATACGCTTTTCCTGAACAAATTCCGCACGGAGTGTGCGTATTTGAGAACCGTATTGCGCAGCCTTGTGCAGCATCTGTGCAGCCGCCACAGTTTCGCTATTTGACGCCATTTCTGCGGCTACTGCACACTGCATAAGCAAAGCATGCGCAAGCAGCAAGGGTAGGAACACACAAGCAATTCTACGCATTATACGTTTTCAGGAATAAAAATTTTGAATGTCCCGCGTGCCAGGAGCTTCTTGCCGGCACGCACTTCTCCTTCAACCACAACAATGCCATTAAGAGCTGCTTTTGTGTGTGCGACAACGATGAGCTGTTGGCCGAGTCGTGCATCTCCCAGCACTTCCACATCGCGCAGAGCTGCCAAATAGCCCACGTCAGGAATAGGTTCCCCATTGTCCCTGAGATTTGCTCCAGCCCCGGCAGCAAAACATTGGGCAAGTAATTCCGCAAAGGCTGCACGTTCCAGCAAGCCATCAGGGCGTAAAAAGGGATTACCCTGGCGCACACACACTGATGCCCGAGCTTCTTCCGGAGACCAGGTTAAAAGCTCGTCCAGAAGAAGCATGGGCTGCCGATGTGGCAAGAGGTATTCCAGGCTGTTCACGGGCCTACAGTGTGCTGATTAACAAATTTTTCTGGATATCCTGATGCAGCAGGGAAACCCACTTATTGTAATGAGGATGAATACGGGCACTGCCGTTCTTGGTTGTGTATTCCATGTTGACGCTGCTTTTGTAGGTAATGTCATAATGCGTGGATGTGTAGGGAATATCCACAACAACCGTATGCTTGCCCCGCACGACAATTGTGGCCTCAATCAAACCGGAAGATGGTTCCATAATACGCCAGCCACGCTCATAGCAAGCCTTGGCGATGGCATCGTGCATTTTTTTCTGTGTCATGCTGCTGGATGTATTTAACGGTACATCATAGGCGAAAGCTCCAATCTGCTGACCCGTACGACAGGCACAAAGTGCAAAAATAGTTAGAAAAGCAACGGATAGAAGACGATACTGCATAAGCACCTCTCAAAGTTATGAATGCACTTCAGTTGTTGCTAAATGTGTCGCATATAGCTGACGCACATAACGCATCATGGCCCTGTGCGGCAATGGGGTATCAGCAAAATCCCCTGGATAGACCGCCTGCAAAAATTCCATACGGATACGCATTGGATGAAACAGCTTTCCATGTGGCGGAAAAGCCTTGAAACTGTTATGCACTAGAAGGGGTAGCACAGGTCGCCCTGACTGCATTGCCAGATGAAAAGCACCGACATGAAAACGTCCCAATGCTCCGGTACGCGTGCGATGTCCTTCCGGGAAAATGACAAGAGTAGCTCCTTCTCGCAAGCGCTGTAAACAAACCGCCTCCACTTCTTCCGCAGGCAGGCTTTCAGCATCAATATACCCGGCACTGCGCATGGCCGGTGCGAAAAAAAATAACAAATGGAATGGCCAGTGTCTGGTCACCAGACATAAGTTGGATTGCTGTTGGGCACCAAGGAGATAAATATCCAAAAAGGACTGGTGATTACATACCAGGATGGAAGCCGGATGCCGTACAGCAAAATCGTCATTGCGCAGACTGACTGGAAGCCAGGGGCGCAGCCAAAAAAGCATTGAGCGTCCATAGCGCCATATAATTCTGCGGCAGGCTGCTTGTACGTCGTTTGACGACATTTTGTGCACTATCACCATTCCAATGGCACAGGGATACAAGATCAGCGTCCACAGCATAAAGATGGCATAGATGGCCGCACTGGACAGGATACGCCTACACATCTCGCCGTATGGTTCCAGCATCCCGCAGTTCACCTATGAAGGTATAAATATCTCCCAAGGTCTGGATTGTTGCGAGAGGCTCCTTGTTCTGCAGCTTAAAGTTAAAGGTCTTTTCAAGCACGATTACCATATCCACGATATCCAGGCTGTCCAACCCCAGATCATCCCTGATTTTTGCATCGGGAACAAGTGCTGCCTGTTCCAGCTCAAATTCTTCAGCCAGTGCAGCATTGACCTTTGTAACAATTGTATCATTGTCCATATAGGCACCTGTCCCCGCCGAAGCTAAGGTTTATAGGTATCAAAAAGGACGGCACAGTTACAACCTCCTAACGCAAAACTATTCTTGAGAATCGGGCCTTGCTTCGCATGTTCTGTTGCCGTGAGATGGCGTAGTCCGCCGCAGCGTGTATCGGGATTGTGCAAGGCTCGTGTTGGAAAGTAAACAGATTGACGTAACATTTCAATACAGAGGATGCTCTCTAATGCGCCGCTTGCCGCCATGGTATGCCCCATATGCCCCTTGATGCTGCTTACAGGAGTATGTGCGCCAAACAGTGTGGCAATGGCTTGTCCTTCTGCTATGTCTCCGACTTCAGTTGCAGTGGCATGTGCGTTAATATAGGCCACCTCGCCAGGACGAATATCTGCATCGTCCAAGGCTGTGCGCATGCAGTCAACGATGGCAGCTGTATCCGGATTGGCTATGTTCCTGGCGGATGTGACCATGGCTGCACCACGCACCTCCCCCAGAATGGTTGCCCCTCGCTCTTGGGCGCTTGTCAAGCTTTCCAACAGCAAGATGCCCGCCCCTTCACCGCATACAACTCCGCTGCGTTCAGTATCAAAAGGTCGCGAGGCCAGCTCTGGCACACATTCGTGTGAAGCAGCTCCCAGTCTGTCGAATGTAGTGGCCACCAACAAATGGAATTCGTCAGCCCCTCCACACAGCATGAGCTGTTCCCGTCCCGATGCGATGGCCTCATAGCCCAGGCAGATTGCTACCAGTCCAGAGGCACAAGCTGCTGCCGGTGCCAAGGTACGCCCTGTACAGGCACACGCCAATGCAATGTTAGAGGCAACGGTGTGGCCCATGATTTTGAAAAAAACCGTGCTGCGGATGCTCTCCACGCTACGCTCGGCGAGAAAGACCTCAAAAAAGTTGTGCAGCATGGCTGGACTTCCTAATGTTGAGCCCGCAGCCACACCCATCTTGCGGTCAGGGGTACGCCCAAGGCCTGATTGCTCCAATGCCTCCCAGGCAGCAAGGCAGGCAAAAACTGACATGGGTGACATGCAGCGACGCAATTCACGAGGTATGCATTTTTGCTGCAATGGCGGCACGAGGCCGGCAACCTGGCAGGCCAGACCTTCCAAGCAATATTTGGGCAAGGGTGTAAGCGCACAGCGGTTGTTCCTCACGCCATCAAGCATACAGTGTACTCCCTGTCCAAAGGGAGAAATAGCCCCCATGCCTGTAATAACTACCCTTTCACCGTGCATGCCCTGAATTCCTTAAGTACCGTATCGTGTCCAAAAGCAAAACCTACTGCCACTGCTGCGCTAACAATGCCGCCAAGCACTCCCGGCAGCAGAACATTCTGTCCCGCAAGAAAAAGACCGGGGACGCGGGTTGGCGGCAATAGAGGCATACTGCTCCTCTGGTGGCTTACTCCATACAGGCTCCCTGTGCTGCCATGAATCCAGTGGCGCATTGTCAGCGGTGTTGCAGCATCAATGATACGCCATGCCCCACACAGTCCTGGCACTCGATGTTCAATGGCAAGGCGCAAGCTCTCTACGGCATGGCGTTTCCAGGCAACATAGCTGGAAGACCTGGGCAGAGGATTTCCTTCAGGAAGATTGGCCGATGGAATGAGTGATACGGCCATGACGGGTTTACGACCATCTACAGCCGGCCTGCCACAATAGACATAGATGCTGCCTTTCGCCATTATAGCTGCACCAGAAATATCCGTATCCCTTGTGGTCATTTCATCAGGGGAAGGCAATAAAAACAGACTTTCATCATCTCGCAGAGCATCGTACGTTTCTGCAAACAACAGCAAGGCGGCATCTGTTTCCGGAAGATCAGCGATATGGTGCAGATAGGCTGGTCTGAGCAGACCATGTGACAGCAATGACTGAAGCTGGGACGGATGCCCTGTGAAAAAGCATCGTTCACAGAGCATACGCGTTCCATCTTTCAACACCACGCTATGAACGCCCTTGATTGTATCCGCTTCAATAGCATTCACTGCACAGCCGAGACGCAGGATAACGCCTGCTTCCTGTAGGGCGTGCTTCAGAACATCCACCAGAGCTGCCCCCCCGCCATACCAACTGCCGCAAGACTGAAAATATGGCCCGGCCACAAGGGCATAATCTCGCCATGATGCCAATGATGGGGGCACCCCGTACAAGAGACATCGTGAACTGAGCATGGCACGCAAATGGGGAGGAAATCCCGCTTTGTCCAAATAATCGTTGAGGCATCCTGCATCTTCAAGGATACCTTTTGGTTCATTGCGAATGGCGGGATTCAAATAGGGTGAAGACGCAAGTTTCTGTGAAATGAGCAGCAAGAATTTTTCCATTGGTTCTCCGGAACCTGGAAACTGCCGCTCAGATGCCGCAACAACAGCCTGCAGCCCTGAGGGCAAACGATATTCTTTGCCATCTGTAAACAGAAAAACATCACTGTGTGCGGTAGTTATCCCTTCAAGGGAAGATTCCACTCCCAAAACTCGCAGCCAAAGCCGCAATATGCCATCCTGGTGCACCCCTCCACCGCAATGGAAGCCAGTATCATAGTGCAGTCCGTTACGTCTGAAACCGCACAACAAAGGAGCAGCATGTTCGCAAGCCTCAATAACGGTCACGTCATGCCCCTGTCGAGCCAGTAACAGTGCAGCAGTCATCCCAGTAATGCCGCTGCCGATGACAATGCAGCGCATCAACCGACCTCCAGAATGATACAGGCGTTAGCACCACCAAAACCTGCAGCGTTATTCATAACAACATGCGGGGGGTGTTCGCGGCGTTGTGTCAGCACAGGGATACCCATTGTGTCTGGGCCTGGTTCCTCATAGTTGCGGGTTCCGGCAGTAAAACCTTCCTGGGCCATAAGAATGGCGTAGACTAGCTGCGAGGCTCCAGACATCCAAAGTTCATGCCCCGTAAGGCTCTTGAGTGCCATGACTGGCGGGCAGGACGCACCGAATACAGCAAGCAGGTTAGCTGCTTCAGCTGCGTCCCCCAAGGGGGTGGAAGTTGCGTGTGCATTAATAAGATCAATATCTCGTGTGGTGAGGCCAGCATCCAGTAGCGCAGACTGCATGGCCCGCGCAAGGCCATGCCGGTCAGGCACTGTGAGTGAGCTACCGTCGGCGCTTGAACCAAAGCCCAATATTTCACCCAGGATACGTACGCCACGTTGCTGGGCTGAACTATACTCTTCAAGCACTAGGGCTGCTGCACCGCCGCTGGGTATCAGTCCGTCCCGCTCCCTGTCGAATGGACGGGAAGCATCCTGTGCTGGGGAATGCGTAGAAAAGGCTCCAAGGCCATCAAAGGCGCATACTGCCTGCCAATTCAACTCTTGCGCCGCACCACATAGCACCCTGTCCAGCCGCCCGAGGCGTATCTGATCGGCAGCCTGGCCAACAGCATAAGCACCACTGGCGCAGGCGGCACTTACCGTCCAACTGGGGCCGGTATTGCCCAAAAGGACATTGAGATTCATACTTATGGTAGAATTCATGCCACGAAAAATATGCCCGCTCCCCATTCCTGATGTTGTACCGGCATACTCCAGGGCTTCCCGCTGCTCCAGCACAGATAATACTGTGGAATCATTGCCAAAGATTAGTCCACAGCGTTCGGAGCGCATATCAGTGACATCAAGGCCTGCCTGTTCCAGTGCATCCAGTGCCGCAGCATAGGCTTGAACGGCGAAATCCGGCATGCTCTTACGGTGCTTGCGCCCCAGGTATGTGCCCGGTTCAAAACCTGAAATGCGTCCCGTCAGAGTACTGCGAAAGCCGTGCTGCAACCTTTCCGGTTCTGAAACAATGCCTGAATGGCCGTGGTACAAGGCATCTGTCACTGCAGCACGCGTAAGGCCAAGAACTGAAACAAGCCCTACTCCGGTAATAGCAACGCGTCGCATGGCTACATATAAAGGCCGCCGTTAACGGAAAGAACTTGTCCCGTTACGTACGATGCCATGGGGGAACAGAGAAAACGCACACAACCAGCAACTTCCTCCGGTGTGCCCGGTCTCCCCAATGGCACATTCTTCATGTATTCCTTGAGAGGAAGTCCTTCCGTCATTGCTGTTGAAATAAAGCCCGGGGCCACGGCGTTAACAAGCACATTGCGGCGGCCCAGTTCTCGTGCCAGGGCGCGCGTGGCCCCCATAAGTCCGGCCTTGGCCGCGGCATAGTTTACCTGACCTGCCATGCCCATTTGCCCAGATGTGGAAACAATGGTCACAATGCGGCCGCGTCGCGCCCGCTGCATCAGGGGAACGAGTTTGCGAGTTACATAAAAAAAACCATTGAGATGCACGTCAAGCACATCGTTCCACTGTGCGCATGACATAAGACCAAACATCACATCACGGGTAATACCCGCATTGTTGATGAGCGCAAAGGGCGTATGCAGTTCTAGCAAGGGGTCAAGAGCGGCATTGAGGGCGGCAACGTCAGTCACATCAAAAGGCAATGTAAGGCACTGCCTACCCAGTGCCGTTACTGCCTGGCATATATTTTGCGCTGCTGCGCTATTGCTTCGATAATTGAGCCAGATGTCAAAGCCGTCAGATGCCAGACCCAGTGCCACGGCTTTGCCTATGCCCCCGGAGCCGCCTGTAACCAGAGCAATGGGGGCTATGTCACGATTTTCCTCATGGGCTTGCATACTCGTCATTCTTCCTTTAATGCTCAATGACAGGTGAGGCGCATTTCAGGCTAATTCAAGACAACCGTAATGAAGGTAACATATGAAGACCGTTGCATTATGCGCGATAGCGATTTTTTTGTCCACGACATGTGCATGTAGTTGGGTTGGCAGAACAGCCGGCAAAGCTCAAGCCAAGATGGAAAGGAAAATTGAGTCTGTTGAACATGGTTATAAAGAAGGCTATGCATCCGAATCAAAAAAACGTTGATCTGCCACACTTTTCTTTACAGGTGGCGTCATATGCATATTCTTTATATTGGAGGCTCCATGCTGGCCAAGGCATTGCGGCAGCAGGGGCACAACGTCTTTACCGTCGGGATTGAGGACTCATTTGATGCCGTCATCCATCACCCCTTTACCACGGCACAACTTTTACGACGTATTGCAGAGACGGGATTTCACGCTGACGTTCTGTTCTACTGCGACAATGGCAATATGCCTTTGCTGCTTGACCCGCAGTATGTGCCCTTGCCTTCCATATGGTATTCCATTGATACCTATTGCAATCCCTGGCATATTCCCTACGGACATGCTTTTGACCTTGTCCTCGTAGCACAAAAGGATTTCGTTCGCCTCTTTGTAGATGAAGGCATACAGTCCCACTGGTTCCCCCTTTTCAGCCCAACGCCATATTCCGTATCTGCTGCAGAAAAGCTCACGAGGGACATCCCCGTTTCCTTTGTGGGCACACTGGGGCACAAAAACAACCCTGACAGAAAACCTTTTCTCAAGGCATTCCGTGAACGACATCCTCTCTTCGTTCACTCTGGCGCATTCATGCCGGTATTCGCCCGCAGTCATATTGTACTCAACCAGTCGGCATTTTCAGAAGTCAATTTTCGATGTTTTGAAGCCATATCCTGCGGTGCGGCACTGCTCACAGAACGCTGTAACAACGGCTTGGAAGAATTGTTTGTCCCAGGAGAAGAAATACTGCCCCCATATACGCGCTGTGATGCAGCCGGTGCTGCTGCAATCGCAGCTCAGGCCCTTGCCAACCCGCAACGACTGAAAGAAATTGCCAAAGCCGGTCTTGCAGCTCTGCACGCCCGTCATACGGATTCGATACGGGCTGCGATGCTCATATCCCTATTTTCACACCTGCTTGCCTCACGCACACATGAGAACAGGCTGTCGTGTGAACTGGAACGTCGTGACACACTGGTGCGCGGTGCATTCGGCATACTGGCCAGTGACCTGGATTCACCACAACTGACAGCACACCGCAATTTTTATGCACGTCTGGCCACGCAACGATAGCCACCTGATGCAGAAAGTTGAAAAATGCCTACCCCAGCCTGCACGCGTCCCTGCAAGAGTTGACACAAATCGCCTTGACAGGGCAGGATTGCACAGATAATCATCGGACCTTCCCATTTTGTCCCAGACTACCTATACACACCATTTTGAGGTCAGTTATGTCCGACATACGTTCCACGTATACAGACAGTTGTGGCTTCTACGGTTGCCACACTCCCCACGAATTGGCAGAGACCTGGGGCACTCCCCTGTATGTGTATAATGAAGCCATTCTCCGCCGCTGCTGCCGTGATCTGAAGGCACTCTCTTCCCATCCGAACTTTGGTGTCAATTATTCTGTCAAAGCCAACGCCAATCCCTCACTCTTGCGTATCATACGTGACGAAGGCCTTGTGGTAGATGCCATGAGCCCCGGCGAACTGTATATGGATGAGCTGGCCGGTTTCAAGCAAGATGAGATACTCTATATCTCTAACAACAATTCTGAAGAAGAGCTGCGACATGCCGTGGCCCACAGCCATCTGGTCAGTGTGGATTCTCTCGCGCAGCTAGATGCCCTTGGCCGCGTAAGCCCCGGTGGGAAGGTAATGGTGCGCTTTAATCCCGGCATAGGCGCAGGCCACCATGCCAAGGTAGTAACGGCCGGCAAGGCAACAAAATTTGGTGTTATTCCCGAAGATCTTAATGATGTACTGAAACTGCTGTCTCAACATGACCTTGTGCTTGCCGGTGTCAATCAACATATAGGTTCTCTATTCATGGAAGCAGAAGGATACCTTGCAGCTGCCAACGTGCTGCTTGCGCTTGTGGAGAGACTTCCCCACCATATGCTGCAACAGCTCGAAATTATTGATTTTGGGGGAGGGTTTGGTATTCCCTATCATAAATATGATCAGGAGCCTCGTCTCGACATGGCTGCCCTTGGCGCAAACCTGCATGCACGCATCACTTCCTGGGCAGAACAACATAGTTATACGGGACGCTTTCTTGTTGAACCCGGCCGCTACGTGGTTGCAGAATGTGGCATTTTGCTCGGTCATGTACATGCCGTTAAAAACAATTGCGACAAACGCTATGTTGGCACAGATTTGGGTTTCAATGTGCTGGTACGGCCGGTCATGTACGACGCTTTTCATGATGTGGAAATCTACGGAGCACAGCATACGAGCGAACGTCAGGCGCTGAGGCAGACCATTGTGGGCAATATTTGTGAAAGTGGCGATATTCTTGCCAAAGATAGGCTGCTCCCCACTATGGAAGCGGGAGATATCCTAGCCATACTTGACGCCGGTGCATACGGATTTACCATGAGTTCCAATTACAACCAGCGCCGCCGCCCCGCCGAGGTACTTATTGGCCTTGACGGTACAGCACGTTGTATCCGCAGACGCGAAACCCTCGATGATTTAGCAAGCTGCATTACTTCCCTGTAATGGAAATACAGCACACGCCACCACAGTTACGTGACAGACAAGACCATGCCCGCACAACAGGACAACGCTACTGCGCCTGACCTGAGCGTAACGCCACGGGCCATCTGGCGTCTGACCTGGCCTCAGATGCTGATGATGTACCTGATGTTCTTCATGGGATTTGTGTCTGTATGGGTAGCCGGACGCATCAGTGCCGATGTGCAGGCCGCATTGGGCATGGTCAACCAGTGCGGCATTTTCCTAATGGTTGTTTCCATGGCCGTATCAAGCGGTGCCACGGCTGCTGTAAGCCAGTCACTGGGCGCACGCAAGCTACTGCGGGCAAAACGTTATATTACAGCCACCATAACAGGCTGTCTTATCCTCGGCCTCATTGTAGGGTTCCTCGGCTTGTTATGCAGCTCAGGCATACTTCGCGTAATCATGGTGCCCGAGTCCATTCTGCCCCAAACACGAGAAATGTGGCTTGCCGGCTTGCCCGGCCTCCCCGCGCAATACCTCTACGCTGCCACAGGCGTCATGTTCCGGGCCACACGACAGGTATTACCCCCCCTGTGGGTAGCGGCCATTGTCTGTCTGTGCAACCTTATAGCTTGCCTCGGGCTTGGCCTTGGTTGGTTTGGTCTGCCTGCTTGTGGCTACCTTGGGCTTGTCTGGGCTAACGTGGCATCCCAATATCTTGGGGCCATTTGCAACTGCCTGTTGCTCATGCGTTCAGGCTATCTCAGCCGCAGGGCTTTACCCAACGTGCGCTGGCTCAAGCCTGCCCTGCCCTATCTACTCAAGGTGGCCCTGCCTGCCGGTGCGGCATCACTTGTCTGGCAGTCTGGGTACATGGCTCTGTTCATTCTTGTAGCCTCGCTGCCTCACGACAGCGTCAATGCTCTGGCTGGGCTTACAGCCGGCTTACGGGTGGAGTCATTGCTTTTCCTTCCAGGCATGGCCTTCAATATGAGCGCCGCTGTGCTGGTTGGTAACAGCCTGGGTGAAGGCAAACCTGAACAGGCCCGTCGCGTCGCCCTGAACATGACCGCCGTAGCAGCCGCCGCCCTCACAATTGTTGCCATTGTACTTTGGCCATTCAGGCAGGAACTGGCAGCTTTGCTTGCACAAGAATCTGGCGCTCAGGCACAGATTGTGAACTACCTGACCTACAATCTTCTTTCCACGCCATTTTCCATTGCCAGCACGGTCATGGGAGGCGTCATGGTCGGGGCTGGGGCCACACGCTATAACCTGATGATTTTTGGAGGGTCATTTTGGGGCCTGCGACTTCCACTGGGATGGCTGCTTGGGCATATGCTCTGGGGCACAGCCTCAGGAGTATTTCTGGCCATGCTTATCTCACAAGTTGTACAATCCTGCGTAATGATCCACGCCGTGCGTTATTGGAATTGGACGCGCTTTGCCATGCGTGCCCGCTAAACAAGCTATGCTTTCGTAACGGGGCCGTAGCCATTGTGAACCCTAGCGCAGCGCCGCCCCCATACATTGTCAATACACAAGGAGCTACCGTGAACAGCATATTTTCCCCCATCAGCCTGGACGACAGCGCACAGTATTACACCCTCTGGCAACAAACCCCCCGACGCTCCCTAGATTATACCCTTGCTAATCTATGGGGCTGGCAGTCCTATTATGGACTAGAGTGGATGTTTGCCGACGGCTTGTGCTGGATACGGCAAACACATCCTGAAACCATCTACTGGGCGCCTCTGGGCGACTGGAATGCCGTTTCCTGGCAGACAATCCTCCAGAAGACAAAAGGCCGCTCCTTTATCCGCGTACCTGATATGCTTGTGCAGGTCTGGCAGGCAGCCTTGCCTGGACATGTGCAGTCTGAAGAGGATCGTGGCCAGTGGGAGTATTTATATGGACAAGGGGATCTGGCAGAACTGCCTGGCAACCGCTACCATAAGAAAAAGAATCATTACAACAGTTATATCAAAACATACGGCGAGCCGGACTATCGTGCCCTTGACGATGGCATGGTGGAAGATGTGCTCGGTCTTGAAGACGACTGGTGCCAATGGCACGAATGTGAAGATTCCCCTTCCCTTCGGGCCGAAAATGAAGCTATCAACCGCGTGCTCAGCCACTGGACTAGTTTCAGGGGACTCACAGGTGGCTCGCTGTATGTGGATGGAAAGATTGTTGCCTTCAGCGTTGGGGAGGATTTGGGTGACGGTCAGCTGGGCGTGCACTATGAAAAAGGGCTCAATGGATTCAAAGGTGTATACCAGACCATTAACTGTCTGTTTGCCCGCAATGCGGGTGCTGGTTTTACCTATATCAACCGGGCCCAGGATCTGGATGAAGAAGGATTGCGGCAGGCCAAAATGACATATCTGCCCAGTGATTTCCTGCGCAAGTGCAAGGTTATTGTGCAGTAAAGCGAACTGCGTGCCGACCTGTTTTTAAGGCCCATGCCGGCACGCAGTTCAGAAATGAACGCTAAGCGTGATACAAGATTTCGGGCGAGATATCGCGCACACTGCCACAACCCGTGAGCAGCATAGCCTGTGAAAGCTGCTGTGTGACAGACGTAATATAAGCGTTTACTCCATCCGTCAGACCGCCAATGGCAGCCACAGTCACAGGCCGGCCTATAAGCACGGCATCAGCACCAAGAGCCAGCATCTTGAGCACATCCACACCCGTACGTATGCCACCGTCCACCATGACAGTAATCCTTCCGCGAACCGTTGCTGCGATACGGGGCAAAACCGTCGCTGTACCCGGGCAGTGGTCAAGAATGCGGCCGCCATGATTGGAAACAACAATGGCATCGGCACCGGCCATGATGGATTTTTCCGCATCCTGCGGCGTCATGATTCCTTTGACAATGAAGCTGTAACCCTTCTTGTGCGCATAGTCGATGACCTGGGTCAGCTCAGCTGTACTCATGGGCGTGACGGGTCTTCCCATCTTACGCAAGGTCACCAGACCGGCGGCATCCACATCCATGCCCACGGCTGCAGGTTTGCACTCCATAACTGTGTCCAGCTTTTCATACAATTCCTTCCCTTCCCATGGTTTGATGAAGGGAATGCCCTTGTGTGCCTTCAGAGCCTTGGTGGCTCCATCAATAATAAAAGGCGGCACACCGTCACCGGTACAGCCGAGTGTTCCGGCAGCTGCACACCCGCCGAGCACAGCGTCAATATAGTCGTCTTCGCTAACATCTTTGGTCATATTGAAGGAAACGCCACCTATGGGCGCAGCCAGTACGGGGACACTGAGTTTCACACCTAGTACTGTCGTGGATGTATCCGGAGTCTTCACATCATGCAGGACAGTCATGTTCAGTGTCACATCAGCAAGCGCGGTCACATTGTTGCGGAATGAAGCACCGGTCGTTAGTCCTCCCATTCCTGGCACTTCCCCGGCGCAGGCTCTTCCGTCACATACGGGGCACACTCTACAGAACCCCTTCATACGCTCACGGGCAATGCTGCGGTAATCGTCGCTCATTGATTGTTCCCTCCCTGCGTCAAATACACAACATGTTCCAATCACGTCATGCCGCATGACAGCACAACGCATTCCATAGACATATCAGCGCATACTGCTGTAGGTATTACACTGGGCAGGATCACCCGAATCAAAGCCCCGCTTGAACCAAGTATAGCGCTGTTGCGAGGTGCCGTGGGTAAAACTGTCAGGCACCACTCTGCCTGTCTGCTGGTGCTGCAGTCTGTCGTCTCCTATGGCAGCAGCGGTATTCAGGGCTTCTTCAAGGTCACCTGCCTCAAGCACACCCTGACGGCGCATTGCGTTGCCCCAGACCCCTGCAAAACAGTCCGCCTGCAGTTCCATCATAACTGAAAGGCGGTTGGCCTCTGCCTTGGATACCCCGCGCTGCATCTCGCGTACTTTCTGGGCTATGCCCATAACATTTTGCACATGGTGCCCAACCTCATGCGCCAGCACATAGCCTAGGGCGAAATCTCCCCCTCCCCCCAGACGTGTCTGCATATCGTGATAAAAAGCAAGGTCAATATACACATTGCCATCACCAGGGCAATAAAAAGGCCCCATAGCTGATTGCCCGTAGCCGCAGGCGGTTTCCGTGGTACCTGAATACAGCACCAGCTTTGGTGGAGGGTAGGCATTGCCGGAACGACGAAAAATATTCTGCCAGGTGTCTTCCGTGGTTTTCAGAACAACGGACGTAAAACGCGCCAGTTCGTCCTGCTGTTGTGAAGGGGCCCGCGGTGCGCTGACAGGAGCAACCATTGCCCCGTCAGAAAGCAGACCCGTAAGGTCTACGCCGTAGTAGCCTGCCACAAGCACTACAAGCAGCACGATCACGCTGCCCTTGCCACCTACAAGGGGAATACCACCCAAACCTCCGCCGAAACGTTGCCCCCTGCGATCTTCAACATTGCTGCTTCCTTGTCGCGTTTGCCAGCGCATATGCACCTCAACTGTGAAATGTGTATGTACTGATTCTGCCAAAGACGGGCTTTTCTGTCCAGAGTGACTCAGTCTGACCGTCACTGCGCTCATGTGGCTCAAATAATACCCATTGGCAGCAAGGCCTTGCCCTTGTGCGCCTATGCGCTATACTCCCGCCAACCACGGACGAGGATTTATGGAAAGGATGCTGCCATGAACCATAAAAAAATGCACATAACTCTTATATGCCTGTTCGTCGCCATATGGGTGTTCGGCGCAGCTATTCTTGTGTACCTCTGCTTTTGATGACATCATGCTCAACACGCTGCGCCTGCATTCCCTGCCGTTCCTGCTCAGGAGATGGCAGAGTCACTTGCTATTGTGGCCATTTACTAAAAATGGTTAAAAAAATGCGTGAACACTATACGGGGCATCTATGACCCTCATTATTGTTGATCTGCAGAAAGGTTTTCTCACATCTGCAGCGCCGGAACACTTAGCGGAAAGGCTGGCGTGCCTGCTGCGCAAAGGCATCTTCCATACAGTGCTGGCCACACAGTTTGTCAGTGTGCCGCAAAGCCCATTTCACCGATTCATGGGCTGGGATGGTCTGCATGGCACAGAACAGGATATCAGCGATATTGTTCTGCCCATGATCACAGCCGTCATTCCCAAATCGGGCTTCAGCTGCGCCAATGACGCACTATTGCAAAAACTCAAGGAAGTGCATGGGGGAGAGCTGCCAGCAAAGGTCTTTCTTGCTGGCACAGATACCGAGGCCTGTGTGTTTGCCTCTGCAATGCATTTTTTTGAACTGGGCGTGCGGCCTGTGGTTCTGGCTGACTATTGTGCCTCTTCCGGAGGTATGGCTGTTCACGAGGCGGGGCTATTCTGTATTGAACGCGCCATAGGCGCCATGAACGTGATGCGTGGCGCCCCCGACATCTGAGCAGAGCAGTCCACAGTCTTCTGGCCACAGCAGACACGCATGAAGAAGTAGCAATCTAATCACCCAGACATGCACCATGTTGTGTATCCCGTAGCAGCCGGTCTTACATCCATGCAAAGTGGCGATTGATACGCTATATTGCCTGGACACCCTTGTAAAAAAGCATGACGGCAGCGCATGTGAGGAAACAGAAAGCGAACTTGACGAACATGGATTGATCTATGTGCCTGCCCACCTTATAGCCCAGCTCCTGACCCAGAAAGCAGCCGGCAGTGCCCACCACGGAAATTTTCAGCAGGTAATAATTATACAGTCCTGCCGCACATTGACTGGCAATGGTTATCCATGTGCACAGCAGAAAAAACATGCCCAAGGTACCGCGCGCCCTGTCCTTGTCCCAGTGTTTGAGCAGCACAAGGATACCTATGGGCACGCCGGGAATGGATACGGAAGAACCCGCAAAGCCACTGGTCAGTCCGGTTACCACAAGCGATTTCCGAGAATCCGGCAGATGCCATGTGACCTTTGTGCATGCAACCTGCATAAAAATGAAAATGACAATCAGCAGTCCAATGCCGATCTGGAGCCAGCTTGCGGGAACAATCTTCAGCATCAGGGTGCCCAGAATGCATCCGGGGATACAGCTTATCCACAGCCATTTCATATCATTCCAGTAAACAAACCGCCGGTACAGCCAGCCCAGCTGCGTGGAACATGGGCCAGCGACGATGCAGCATGTGAGAATGGCATCCATGGGCGCGAGGCCAAGCGAAAGAATGGGCAGAGCAAGCATCATGGCACCAAAACCGGAAATCCCGCTGACAAAGCCCCCAATCACCCAGCCGAAAAATACAAAAAAAAACGTCATCATTGTCTTACAGCAATGCCTTTGCCTTGATTGTCAGCCCATTTCCGAACCAATGGGCTCCTCATGCTGACACTAACCGAATATAGAGAAGAACATCAACATTGCCAAGAGGCATTGGCGAATATTTCAGGAATACAAAAAAAGCAGACAAAAAATCGGGGAAGGCGAATAAATACCGGTGCAAATCAAAATGATTTTCTGTATAGTAATCATAGGAGGAAGGAATATGAATAAATCCGAGCTTGCTCAAGTGCTTGCCCTTCAGGCTGATATCCCTGAAAACGAAGCAACCCTTTATGTTGATGTTTTCTTTTATCAGATGCGAAGAGCTTTACTGGATGGCAATCGGGTAGAAATTCGAGGTTTCGGCAGCTTTAAAATTAAAAACTACGCGCCCTATACAGGACGAAATCCAAAAACCGGCGAACTTGTAGACGTAAAACCCAAAAAACTTCCTTTTTTCAAGGCAGGCAGAGAGCTGAAAGAATTTATCAACAAAGAATAAAAAAACCGCGAGTGCTGTGGCAGCAAGACACAGTTGCATGGCACGGTAAATTCCATGCGCGATCAGGGAAAATAAAAGACTCGCAGCTTGCTGGATAGTCCATACCACACGACTGATGCTCGTCCTCCTTTCCCTCCTCATATCGCTCTGATCCGCATGCGTGTTGTAATGGTGCTCACAGAATAACGCCAGTGTATCTGTGCAGTGTCCGCAAGCTACATGCCACGCCCCGCGTAGTTGAGCGCAAGCCACTGACGATATGCCCCGCTGCGTACATGTTCCACCCAGTCGGGATTATCCAGATACCAGCGTACGGTTTCACGCAGGCCGGAATCAAAATCATATTGAGGCTTCCAGCCCAGTGCAGCAGCAATGCAAGAGCAATCAATGGCGTAGCGGAAGTCGTGTCCTGGCCTGTCCGTCACAAAGGTAATGAGGCCTGCATATTCTCCTTGTGGCGAAGGGACCATCTCATCAAGAATTGAACAAACAGTACGAACAACTTCAAGATTCGTGCGTTCCGCACGCCCGCCAATATTGTATTTGCAACCAGGCTGTCCCGCCTCCAACACACGGGCAATGGCAGTGCAATGATCTTCCACATGCAACCAGTCACGAATATTGGCTCCCTTGCCATATATGGGCAATGGTTTACGGGCGAGCGCGTTGAGAATCATGAGCGGAATGAGCTTCTCGGGGAACTGACGCGGCCCATAGTTATTGGAACAGTTCGTCAACAGCGTTGGCAGGCCATAGGTCTCGTGAAAGGCATGCACCAGATGATCAGCCGCTGCCTTGGAAGCAGAATAGGGACTGTTGGGGCTGTACGGCGTGCTTTCCGTAAAGGGAGGGTCATTCGGCTGCAACGCACCATAGACCTCATCCGTAGAAATATGCAGGAAACGGAATACTGATGCATGGTCTACGGGAAGGCACCGCCACCAGTCTTTTACCACACGCAGCAAGGCAGCTGTACCCAGCACATTGGTGCGCACAAAGGCCTCGGGCTCCACAATGGAACGATCTACATGACTTTCAGCGGCAAAATTGACCACTGCATCGGGATGGTAGTGTTCAAGCAGGTAGCCCACAAGTTCGGCATTGCCAATATCGCCATGCACAAAGATATGCCCGCTATCATTGCGCAACTGGGCTAGATTATCCATATTGCCCGCATAGGTCAGCTTGTCCAGGTTGACCACACGCACACCACGCCTGCGGGCCTGCAATACATAGCAGGACCCAATAAAACCGGCACCGCCGGTGACGAGCTGGCAAGTCATGTACTCTCCTTATACGTGTCGTAAAGTAAAAATGTAGCCCAGCGCCAGTCTATCGTCAACGAAGCAAATTTGCATTAACACTTTGACGGTCAGGCACACGCCGGCTATGCTCATAAAGCATTGGTACACAGCTATGACAACAATGGTTACAAGGAGCGCATATGTATATTGTGACAGGAGGAGCCGGCTTCATCGGCAGCGCCCTGCTTTGGCGGTTAAACAAGGCCGATATCACCGATATTCTGGTGGTAGACAATCTTGGCACAACGGAAAAATGGAAGAATCTGGTCAACAGGCGCTATAGCGCATACATGCACCGTACCGCTTTTCTCGATGCCTTGGAGCACAAGACGTTTTCAGGTGCAGTGGAAGCCGTAATCCATCTGGGGGCCTGCTCCTCCACCACAGAGAAGGATGCCGATTTTCTCATGGCCAATAATACGGCCTACAGCATTGCGGTCTGCCGCTTTGCTTTGGAACACGGGGCGCGTTTTGTCAATGCCAGTTCTGCCGCAACATACGGCAACGGATCCCTAGGTTTTTCAGATCAACCGGATACCATCCGGCGTCTCAAACCCCTGAACATGTATGGCTATTCCAAACAGCTCTTCGACCTATGGCTTCTGGACAACAAGCTGACAGACAGCGTGGTCAGCCTGAAATTTTTCAATGTATATGGGCCCAATGAATACCACAAAAAAGACATGCGCAGCGTCGTATGCAAGGCTTTTCACGAAATTGCGGACACAGGCAGGCTGCAGCTTTTCAAATCCTGCCATGCAGACTATCGGGATGGCGGCCAGATGCGCGATTTCATCTATATCAAAGACTGCGTGGAACTCATTTTCCAACTGCTAATGCATCCCCATATCAATGGCATCCGCAATGTGGGTACAGGGAAGGCCCGCACATGGAACGACCTCGGCCGTGCCGTATTCTCGGCCATGGAACGGGAACCAGCGATTGAATATGTGGATATGCCGGAATACCTGCTGGGTAAATATCAAAACTTCACACAGGCAGATATGGGCTGGCTGTGCAGGGAGGGACGCGACCTGACCTTTAACTGCACCTCGCTGGAGAAAGGCGTGGAAGACTATGTACGCAATTATCTGGCAACGGCAGATCCGTATCTTGAAATGGTCTGACTTGAAATGCAATGCCCCTATTCTTCGGTTTCCCGCACCACCTCGAAGATGGGCGGCAATGTACGGATTGCCTCAATGAGCTGGTAGAGCTGCGTAGCATCACGTACTTCCACGGTAAAATGCAGACGGGCCCGTCCGTCTGCCTGTATTTCCAACCCCAGGCCGGTGATGTTCACATTGCATCTGGACACGACATCGGCCACCATGGCTAGCACACCGTGCTCGTTCTTGGCAATAATGAAAATGCCCGCCTCGTAAGGCTTTTCTTCCTGACCATCCCAATGCACAGAAATAAGGCGTTCTGGCTCCATATTGGCCACATTGGGACAGTCGGCCAAATGCACGGTGATTCCCTGCCCACGGCTTATATAGCCAATAATGGGATCACCAGGCACAGGGTTACAGCACTTGGCCATGCGCATGAGTACTCCGTCCACGCCAGAGATTCCCACACCGCCATTTTTTCGATGGGCATCTTCCCTACTTTCCTTCACAGTGGGCGTCGGTGGTTCGGTAGCAATCTCGTCTGGATGCAGCAAAGCGTAAAGACGGTTGAGCACCTTGCGCGGCGTGGTATGGGCATAACCCACAGCAGCCACAAGATCATCCACGCTTTCAAAATTCATATCTGCGGCCACCAGGGCCAGCTTGCCTTCCTTCAATGCCCGAGCAGCGTTCAGATTGACCTTCCGGCCTTCTTTTTCAAGAAGTTCTCGGCCCAGATTGATAGCATGCAGGCGCTCTTCCGTACGCAGATAATGCTGGATACGATTACGGGCTTTGGCTGTCCTGACCAGTTTGAGCCAGTCACGGTTGGGATTGCGGGCTGGATCGGTGAGGATTTCCACCACATCGCCATTTTTCAGCTCTGTGCCCAAAGGCATCAGCCGTCCGTTGATTTTGGCGCCGGAGCAGTGGTGTCCCACATTGGTATGGATAATAAAGGCAAAGTCCAGAGGAGTAGCACCTTCGGGCAGTTCCTTCACGTCGCCCTTGGGGGTATATACATAAACCTCGTCCTTGAACAGATCCATCTTCAAAGAGTGCATGAACTCGCGGGAATCTGCCTCCTCACCCTGGCGATTGAAAATTTCGCGCAACCAGGCAAATTGCTCCAAATCCTTGCTGTTGACGCGCCCATTTTCCTTATACAGCCAATGGGCCGCTACGCCATGCTCGGCCTGGCGGTGCATATCTTCAGTACGAATTTGTATCTCTATGCGCTCTCCTTCAGGGCCAATGACCGTGGTATGCAGGCTCTGGTAACCATTGGCCTTTGGCATGGAGATATAATCCTTAAAACGACCGTGCACCGGCCGCCATTGAGAATGCACCAAGCCAAGCACTGCATAGCAGTCCTTGATATCCTTGACGAGTACGCGAAAAGCCATGATATCGTGCATCTCGTCCAACGTCAGGGATTGGGCCTGCATCTTCTTGTACACACTGTACTTGTGCTTGATGCGCCCGTAGACCTGCCCCTCCAGGCTATTGGATGTCAAAAGATCACGGATGAGCCCCACAACCTTTTCAATAATCTGTTTTTCAACCACCTGGTGCATATCCAGCCAGTGATCAATCTGGTTGTAGATATCCGGTTTCAGATATTTGAAGCTCAGGTCCTCCAGGTCGCGCTTCATTCGATACAGACCAAGACGATTGGCCAGCGGCGCGTAAATATCCATTGTTTCCTGAGCGATGCGTTTTTGCTTATAGGTCTTTTGAAAATCCAGCGTGCGCATGTTATGCAGGCGGTCCGCCAATTTAACCATAAGTACCCGCATGTCATGACTCATTGCTAGAATCATCTTGCGGATATTTTCCGCCTGGGCTTCTTCCTTGTTTTCAAAAGAAATCTGGCTGATCTTGGTGACGCCATCAACAATATCAGCCACATCCTCACCAAAATTTTCGTCGATTTCCTCAATACTTGCCTTGGTGTCCTCAACAGTATCGTGCAGAAGGCCGGAAGCCACAGTAGGCTCGTCGAACCCCATGGACGCCAGAATGTCTGCCACTGCCAGAGGATGCGAGAGGTAGGGCTCGCCGGAAAGACGGGTTTGCCCTGCATGGTGGGTGGCCGCATACACATAGGCTTTTTGGATCAGTTCCAGATTGGCCTCATGATTATTGGCCGAAACCTTGTCGAGTATTTCCTGAATACGAATCACGATGCACTCTTGCAGGATTTGACGTTACAACTATGGCGGGGATAGGCCTCAACAAAAAACCTGTATGGCTGAACATTCACGCCAAAACTCATACATAGGATATCGTTGCCCTTCTTGGTCGAACTGTCAAGAGCACGACGTGCCGGCTTTGCGCTCTGACTCCGATATGTTGCCCGGAGCTCCATATTGCTTTACCTTGCCGGCATGTACCTTGAGGGAGTAGTGCCATGGATAAAAAACGCATTCTGATTCTGGGTGTTGGCAACGAACTGCTGGCGGACGAAGGTTTTGGCGTACGTGCCCTGGAATATCTGCAAACCAAATACATATGGCCCGACAACGTCCACCTCATGGACGGAGGGACATTGGGTGTCATGCTCATGACTGAACTCATGGCTTGCGACCTGGTGGTAGTGCTGGATGTGGTCGACGGAAAGGAAGCGCCAGGAACAGTCTACCTGCTGGAAGGTGAAGACTTGCGGCAGAGCCTGAGCTTCAAAAATTCCATGCACCAGCTTGATCTTCCCGATACTCTGGTCACATGCCGCATGGCTGGCCATGCGGTGGAAGCCATAGTCTTCGGCATACAGCCCTTTGACATGCAAAGCACATACTATGGGTTAACGCAGCAAGCGCAGAACAGACTACCCTACTTCTGCCACAAAGTGGTGGAAACACTGCGGCAACGTGGCATCGTTGAAGTCAGTTCCTGCTAGTACACAGTTTACAAGACGCTACATACCAAGATAGGCAGTGCGCACTTCTTCACTTTGCAAGAGCTTCTCGGCTGTGTCACGCATGACAATACGGCCATTCTCCATTACATAGCCATGAGTGGCGATACGCAGTGCCTGATTGGCATTCTGCTCCACCAAAAATACTGTTGTGCCATCGGCATTGACTTTCTCTATAATAGAAAAAATCTGCTGAATAATGATGGGCGCAAGACCCAGAGAAGGTTCGTCCAGCAAAAGGAGTTTAGGCCTCGCCATGAGCGCACGGCTGATGGCAAGCATCTGCTGTTCCCCGCCAGAAAGCGTGCCCCCGGCCTGGCTGCGTCGCTCGGCAAGAATGGGGAACAGGCTGAACACATAGTCCAGGTCCTGTCTTACACCAACGGGATCATTGCGCAGGAATGCGCCTAGATCGAGGTTTTCCCGCACACTGAGGTCAGGAAAAATTAGGCGTCCTTCCGGCACCTGCGAAATACCAAGGCTGACGATAATATGTGGTGGCAGATGGTGAATGGGCTTGCCATACCACAGTATTTCACCTTGGCGCGGCCGGTTTATGCCACATATTGTCATCAAAGTGGTAGACTTTCCCGCGCCGTTGGCTCCAATGAGCGTTACTATCTCACCCTCATCAATGGTCAGGGAAATATCGCGCAGGGCCTGAATATTGCCGTAAAACGTATCCACATGGCGCAGCTCAAGCATCGCCATCTCCCAGTGGCATCTGAAAACCGAATGATTTCATATTTTTCCAATTATTTTACTATATTACAATTCATCCATATCCATCTGCAAGATCGCGACATACAGTTACGGAATGGTGATGAGGGGAAACCGTTCGTCTGCATCCTTTCTATGGCATCCTTGACGAATTTGTAGTATCCTGTCCATAACGTGTCAACGCGTATAGTTGGTCAACTGGACATATCTAACCCGACTCCCTTTTTACTGGTGTATCGTAATGATCACCTTTGGCACTTTGATGTCAGTGAGCTTATAGCTCTTTGGGAGCCAGGTCTATCCCACCAGCAATGTAGGAGATTCCATGCCCGCCAAGAAATCTGCTGCCGTTAGCAATGTCTGCATCCGCTTGCGCGTTGAGCTGCTATCCGGCGCTGGGCAGGAATTTGAGGATGACTATATTGTCCGCGTCATCGACATGCGCCCGAAACATACGCTTGAAAAGCTGCATAGTGCACTTTTCAATGCGTTCAACCGATATGGTGACCACATGTATGAGTTTTCCTTCGCTGCGAATCAATCCTACAGCGAAAAAGCAGTTCGTTACGGCATACCTATGGACGACGCGGACTCGCCCTTTCCCGTTGAAACAAATTTTTGAAAATCTTTCCTAGCAGCTACTATGTCAGGGGGCTATTGTGGGGCCAGTGTGGGGTCAAACAAAAAAGGTTTACAGCATTTTTACTGTAATCCCTTGTTTTTATTGGTGCGCCCGGCAGGAATCGAACCTGCGACCTACAACTTAGGAGGTTGTCGCTCTATCCAACTGAGCTACGAGCGCAGGAAGCGTTCTGTATTTAAATTTAGTTAGATGGTATTACTGGGCATGTCAATAGCGAAACTAGATTTATTCTCCTAAATGGCAAAATTGCTAGTGCAGAAGCCCATAGTCAGTTTAATCGCAATATGACTAGACTGTTATGACAGAGAATCGCGACACGTTTCTTTCCCATGAATGATGTGTCATGCTGCATTATGCCTGCTTCAGTTTCTGGGAAGAAAACGCTGCAATGCGAACAAAAGGACCTCACCATCCTTATGGGTGGGAGTATTCACAATACACATCCTGAAAAAAGTGCCTGACGCGAGGGTTGTATTGTCGCGTCAGGCACGGTGTTAGTCAATTTCCGCCATGGCAGGTGTGCTCCTGCGAAAATTCCTGTAACTGGCCAGCAAGGAAAGCTTTGACGCCATCGCCCACAGTGGGGAGCTGCCCAGCATAGAAGACGTGAATACCCACTTGATTGAAGGCCATGAGTGGGCGAAACCCCATGCCTCCTGCCAGCAGAGCCCTGACGCCCTTATCAGCCAACAGCTGCACAGGCGCAAGGCAACCTCCGTGTTCATGTGGCGGATTGTCAAGCGTTGTGACATTTTTGATCTGGCCGTTTTTAATTTTCACCAAAGTAAATACTTCACAGTGACCAAAGTGCATCCCCATACCGGCATCGAGACCACCTGGATTAGCGGAAGGGACGGCAAGCAGCGTATCCATGACCATAACCTCACTTGGATAAAGGGTTATTGCATTCAGTCTGACGGCTTTTTCGCCGCAGCTCAGCAAAAGCCGCTGACCGAAAGGTGATAATAGTATTCCAGACTGATTCTGCGCGCTAATGGCGTATCCATCTCTGTGACGGCCAGGCCCTGAACAGTGGCGCAGGGCATGTCAGCGTCAAAGGGTATCTTTCCAAAAAGCATGTACCCAGCCGTATGGCAGGCTTTCTCGAGAGATGACGTGCCTACGGGGTTAAGGAGTACTCGTCCGATCAACAGGATGCTATATAATGTGCAGGTCAGGCACATCAACATTCAAATCACAAAAGACAGTGTCTTGCGCAAGAGCGGCAAAAGCTGCAGCGAGGCTGGTCTTGCCTGCACCCACCTTGCCACTGGCAATGGCAATACGCATAACTGTCACTATATGCCTGCTTCATAGTTAGGAGTCGATACCATGTGGCATTGACCTGAACGGTAGCGGCGCAAAGCCTCACCTGTGCTCATCCCATCCATATCCTGAATGACGGTAATGCCCGCTGCCTGCAACGCTTCGAAAGCCTCGGGACCGACATAGCCGCTTATGACCACATTGACGCCCGCACTGGCAAGATGCTCTGTTGTGACAATACCGGCACCCTGAGGCAGTATTTGGGCATCGCCATTATCTAAATAGGAAATGTTTGCATCCTCCCCCGCATCTGCAGGGCAGACGGCTATAATAAATCCTCCTGCCCTGCCATAGCGAGGGTCCACTGCATCATCAAGGCTGGGACCTTCACTGGAAATGGCAACAACAGTCATGGCATTTCTCCCTTGCACACGGCACCTTGGGACATCGCATGTGTCAACAAAGGCATAGGCACCACCCTCGACACGCAGTGCCTTGCCCAATATCAGAGCCTCGGCCACAGCCCGGCGTGCGGCTGTGAGTGTGCGCGCATAGGTGAATCGCGAAACGCGCTGCTTTGCTGCGGCTTCAGAAGTATTCAGACCTTCCAAATCGCTTAGACGCAATGCCTCCAAACCTTCCACAGGCAAGCGTACTTCGTCCAAAAGCCGTAAAGGAACACCACATGGTTTGAAATATGTGGCATTGGGTTTGTGCTCCACATAGCGGCAATGACGTGGTCGAGCCATGCCTATTCCTCTTCACAGTCAAATTTATTTTGCTCAAATGTTCAAAATAACAATACTGCTCATTTCAATCTTGTCAAGTATAGTTTCATTTTTTGTTGCCATGGCTTACAAATATGAACAGGGCAGTCCGTCACCAGACTGCCCTGCACTGATACAGCATGTTACGTGTAAATTGTTAGTGGGATGTGTCAATTCCCTTGGCGGCTGCTTCATCCACAACCCAGATCAGGTCGCCGAAAGAAGGCCGCACCATCTGTGCGGGCAGGGTTGGATCGGCCAGCAGGTTGAGCGCCTGGGATAGCACACGATGCTTCTCTTCCCCTGTTACGAGAAACATGCAGCAGCGGGCGTTATTGATGACCGGCAGGGTGAGGGTAATTCTGTCCCCCTTGCGTTCTGGAACGTACTGATCAATGACGAGACGCTTTTTCTCGGCAAGGGCAGGTGATTTTGAAAAGATAGAACCGGTGTGCCCATCCTCTCCCATACCCAGCAGAATAAAATCAAAACGGGGCAGATCCGCGGGTCCAAGAGCAAATTCGTTACGAATCTGCTCTTCATATTTTGCAGCAGCCTGCACTGGTTCTGCATCGCCGCGCATGCGATAAAAGTGCGTGGCCGGGACATGGTTCAGCAATTCACGACGAACTAGGCCATAGTTACTGTCAGGGTGATCGGGCCCGACGCAGCGTTCGTCAACCCAAAAAATTGCCATTTTTTCCCACGGTAAGCGGTCGCTCCAATCTTTGCCTGCCAGAAGACGAAAAAGTGGGATAGGCGTGTTACCGCCAGAAAAGGCAATACGAAAGACACCACGTTCGGCAATGGCTTCTTCAGAGGCTGCTGCTAGTATATGGGCTGCGCGCTCTGCCATGGCCGCAGGGTCTTTGTGGATGTGTACCGTGAGATGTATGGATCGGCTGAGGCCAGACATAGGGCGGCTCCTTACAAGGTTGGTGTGTGACAGCGTGGCATGATCTCACCCTCAAGCGGACAGAGTATGCCACAGAAAATTGCATGAGAAAAGCCAATAATATGCAGCATAGCCACAGGGTTGGCTCACTGCAACTCTTCCACTGGTTCCGGTACTTCGGCAATATGCAGCACCTCTCCGCTGGAAAGGCCTAGGGTTTGCCATGCAGCTTTGCAGATAAGGGGTGCAGCGGCAAGAAGTGATTTGGATTCTTGACTTGTACCATCCATTTCAATGGTCCAGCTGTGGCGGAGTGGTTGCTGTGGCATGGTGGGGGCCACAGCATTGAGATAGCGGTGCAGTATTTGCTGTCCATTGGAACCCTCTATGGATGTTGAGAGGTTAAAGTTATTGACAATGGCCTTCCCCATGTTTTTTGCTTCAACGCTCACGACGAGCAGGAGTGTTTTACCATCAGAAAGCATGCCGGGCTGGGCAATGCATTCCTTAATAGGCAGAGTTTGTTCCATGCGTTGTCTGGTTTTGGTATTTTTGTCAATCAACAGCTGGCGCTGGCCCTTCATGCGCTCCTCCTGTGCTGCACGAAACTGCGCCACCAATTCTGTGGCATTGTCCAGGCCGCGTATACGCCAGCCATCGTGTGTGCGCTCCATGCGCAGATGCAAAGGGAATATTTTATCTAGGAGATAATGGCGCACAGTTGCGCTTAGGAGGGCTGTGTTGGCGTCTATTTCCTGAAGTGACAGGCTTGAAGATAGCTGTGTAAGAAAATCCTGAGGCAGTACATAGAAAGGCGTTAGCAGACGGGTTATGGCATCCAGCTGATCCTTGGGGGGTTCTTCCTTCATGCGGCTCTGTTTGTACAGGGCAGTCTGGATACTGTCATTCAAGTGTGCCACTTGGTGCGATCCCTTCTTGATGAAAGGATAATGCTGTGCTGCGGCCTTGGCCAATGGCATAGAGAGAGCGTTAAAATCTACACGTGCGAGAAGCTCTTCTAGGTTGGCTGGCTGCAGAGCTTCCTTAAATTTTAGGAAGGCGAATTGCGCAGATTGACGGTACTGGTAGTGCTGCCATCCACAATATCCGCCTATGGCGGCAAGAATGATCAAAGCAATGCCTGCCATCAGGAACACATGTCTGTGGACAAAAGCAGTAATTGTGGTAATAAAAAGCAGTTTCATGAGGTATCCATTACTATACAGGGCCTATGTATGGATATGGCCGCAGTCTTCATATTCAAAGACAGGTTCCGGTTGCTTCAGGCCTTGGTGTTCCAAACGCAAAGGCAATGGCGTAACTGGACGAGCAGGCTGCATATCCAGAAATATAATATTCCAGCCACCCAGCGGCGGGCAGAGCCGAAGTGTATTGCACAGAACAGCCGCCCTGTCACAATGCCACAGGCCTTCCGGGCAGGCCAGAGTGCCTGCAGCGCACACATGACCAGCGTGCAAGGCCTTGAGCTTGTGCCATATACGCCACCAATTGCAGGGTTTATCAGGCCACGGAGGGAGAGCGCCGTGCAGTCGGTACTGCAGATAGGGTAAGGAAAAAGTATTCCAGAATGTCACTGAAAGCCCAGCCCTGGCCACCCGAAAAGCCTCTTGCAGGGCAGCATCCAAATTATTGACCTCGTTTATCGTAATGTGCAACAGAACATGGTCAAAACTGTCATTATCAAAGGGCAAATAATCTCCGCTGGCAGGCAAAATTTCTACGTGGGGTTCCACCGCTGCGGCAGCGGCACGTTGTCGAGGGTTGGGGTCTGTAGCGGTTACATCAAAACCGCATTTGCCCAGCAGTCGCAAAAAAAGTCCTTCACCACAATTAACTTCCAGCAATGAACACCCCACACGACGACGGGGGGGCAGGCTGCATCGCAATAAGGTCCGTTGGGCACGTAGGGCGTAGATTCCTATTGCGCTTGCATACCAGTCATCCATGCCGTGTGTCTCCATACGAGAAATACCGTTGCTGCCATCAGTCACCCCTGTTACAGAGCGGCTATGACCTCTATTTCCACCAAGGCCCCCAGTGGCAGCTTGCCCACTTCAACACAGGAACGTGCCGGACAGGGAGCGGTAAAATACCTAGCATATACTGCGTTGACATCTGCAAAGGTTTGGATATCTGTAATGAAAACTGTGGTTTTCACCACAGATTCGGCAGTAAGTCCCTGTGAAGCAAGCAGGGCCATAACGTTTTTGCAAGCCTGCTCTGCTTGGCATTGTGCCGTATCACCCACCAGCTTGCCTGTGGCAGGGTCCAGTGGGATTTGACCGGAGAGGAACAAAAAACCATTGCAGCGCACACCTTGGCTGTACGGTCCAACGGCCCCGGGGGCAGCACTTGTGCTTATGATTTCCTTGCTCATGATATATCCTCCGCGTTACACAGTATATAGTACGTCAACCGCATATACAGTGGCACAGGTCTGCACCAGAGTCAAAGAATGAAGCCTGTTTATTCTTCCACTGCCTTGCGCGTATGGAACCAGTTGGCAAGCAGCGCCCCCGAAATGTTTTGCCACACGCTGAATAGCGCCCCTGCAATGGCTGAAACCGGCGTGAAGTGGGTCAACGCCAGAGCTGAAGCCAGACCGGAGTTTTGTGTACCTATCTCCAAGCACAGGGCGCGGCGGCGCGAGGCATCAAATTTCCAAATGATGGCAGCAAAATAACCTATACCCAGACCACATAAATTGTGGCACACGACCACAAGCAAGAGCGTAGGCCCTGTTGTAAGGATATTTGCGGCATTGATGGCAATGATGCCAGCCACTACAAGTATGATGGTCAGTGAGGATGCCGCTGGCAGAAAAGGTAGGGCAAGAGTGCACATACCCTCGCAATAGCGGTGTGCCGCAAGCCCCAGTGCTACAGGCAAAATGACTATTTTCAGGATGGAAAAGAAAAGAGCACCCATGTCTACGGGCACCCATACTCCACCTAGAAACCAGGTCAGCACGGGCATAAGGCCCAGCGCAACAAGTGTTGCCGTCGCCGTAAGAGCCACGGAATAGGGCACATCCCCCCCCGCGATATAAGTAAGCACGTTAGACGCTGTACCGCCAGGTGCCGTACCCACAAGAATGACACCCATGGCTAGTTCTGGTGGCAAATCAAATGCCTTGCAGAGACCAAAGGCCACTAATGGCATACAGGTAAATTGCAGCGTGAGACCCAACAGTAATGGGCGCGGACGGGAAAAAACGTAAGTAAAATCCTCGAGACGCAGCGTCATGCCCATGCCAAACATGATGCAGCCCAGCAGGGGGGTTATGTAGGGGGCAACCCAACTGAACAGGGCAGGGTACCAGAGCGCCAGTGCTGAGCAGCCTACGATAAACAGTCCCATATAACGAGTGATTATAGTACAAATGGCAGGAGTTGGCCTAGGCACTGTAAAAAAACCTCCAATACGGTAATGTGTTAGGCATACTGGCAGAGAGTGACAGGGAAGGCAAGCCCTGTACTGATATCGGACCATGTTCAGAAAGGGAATATATAGTTGTATCTTGCCCCTGTCTCGGGCTTGGTAAAGTTGCCATTCAGGGCAGGGTGAGCAGATTTTTCCTCACCATTGGCATGAGTTATGGTTCATCCGGTGAAAGCGTACTTTGCCTCGTGAATGGCTAATATTCTGAGCTTAAAAAATTCCGGTTCTAGACATGGAACCCATGTCCATTTTTTTGTCATCCTCAACATCCCTCAAGTACGCAAAATCCGGATGAAACACTATGTTTTCGAAGTCCGGCTTTTAATCCAGTCAGAAGGTTTACTTATTGCTCGACCTTCCGGCACTTCTGGTTTAATCGTGTGGCATGCGTATAGATATCCACACACATGCTTTCCATCCCAAAATCGCCGCAAAAGCCATAGCTATGCTCAACACCACCAGCCCAGCACACTGCGTTGGGGATGGTACTATTGAACACCTACTGGAACGAGAAGCTGCTGCAGGGGTAAATTGTTGCGTGGTACTCTGTGCAGCGACCACCCCGGCTCAGGTTATCCCGGCAAATAACTACGCCATATCACTGCAACGGCAGTATCCTGGAAAGGTGATAGCTTTCGGGTCACTGCATCCGGCATTTCCAGAATGGGAGAAAGAACTGGAACGGCTGAAAACGGCGGGGATTCGTGGAATCAAACTCCACCCGGAGCTTCAAGGATTCCGTCTGGACGATAATCACCTCCTGCCCATATTCGAAACGGCACAGAATAATTTTATCTTTCAAATCCATGTGGGCGCGCCCACCACGCCTGAACGCGCACCTTCCTGTCCATATAAACTTGCTGCTGTTCTTGATGCCTTTCCCCGACTTCGAGTAATCGCGGCGCACTTCGGCGGTTGCCGCATGTGGGGGCATGCCTTACGCACTCTTGCAAGTCCACGACGCAAAAACCTGTGGTTTGATACTTCCAGCACGACAGCACTGGCCACAGAACTACTATTCGATAAGCTTCTTCGGGCTTTTCCTCGTGAACGATTTTTGTTCGGGACAGATTGGCCTTTGTACGACCCTGTGGAGGAAATCTCACGACTGCAAAACAAGTGTCACATGAAAGAGAAAGAAATAGAAGAAATTATGAACAACGCTCTGGATGTGATCGAAATATGATGTTGTAATTGCTTTTTAACTTTAGATATTGGTATTCTCCGTCCTAGCTTCTACGCAAGATTCACCTGTTGTGGTTCTGAACCACAACAAGCCTGAAGCCTATCTCCTGTCTGCTCAGTATTATGAAAATCTGCTCGAAAAGCTGGAAGATGCCGAAGAAAGGTCTTGAACATCCTCGTATTCCTTCGGCAGCTTTATCCCATATGCCCGATTGCTACAAAATCAAATTACGACAAACTGGGTATCGTCTTGTCTACAGGGTTGAAGACAACATCCTGTATGTGACAGTTATAAGTGTCGGCAGACGGGAAAGGCTATCAGCGTATATTGCGGCAGCATCCCATTTGGATTGACCTTACTTCACCTGCTTCACCCGCATGTTGCTGTCAAGGAAGAATGCGTTTGGCAGCACAATTTCACCAGTTTTGAGGAAGCAAGGCGCACGATCTCCCAATGGATCCACTGGTATAATACCAATCGTCCACAGCAGTCTTTGGGATATACATCGCCTACTGCTTACCATGAACAAAAACTACGACAGGTGGCTTGATTTCAGGGGAGCACTACAAGTCCTCGATGATGCCGCCCTGTTCCCACAGCATCTTGATGAAGGCTTTGTCGCCGTTAGTTTTTTTCATGGCTTTGCTTCCGTCCAAATCATACATCGAATTCTTCCTTTAAGTCCAGCATACCGCGAATTTCGGCGTGTCCATTCTCCAGGTAGAACAGCCCCATCTCCCAGTTGTTTTTATCGTACAACGCCATAATCTGCGGCATGATTTCACGCACTTTCTCGATGAGAGAATCGTCCTTGACCATCCTGGCTGTACCGTCATAGCGCATGAAGCCGCCATCTACCAGGGCAACGACCTCCACATGAGGGTTCTTCTCAATCTGCTTGTACACATTTTTGAATGTGCCGCAGCCGAAGTAAATCTTGCCGTTCACCAACATATGAAAGCCAAAAGGGCGTCCTTTGGGCTTGTTACCGTCGGTGGTAAGAAAGAAGAATGTTTTTGCCGTGTCCAAAATCTCATTAACCTTTTCTGCGTTCGACATATCGAAGACCTCCTAATCTCAGCAAAGCCGCCACGCAGTCTGCTTCGCTGAAGTCCTATGCAGCCTGATAAAGTGTATCTTCTATTCTGCTGCCGCGTCCGAAATTTACCCTTCGACAATCTTCCCATTCCTGCAAACGAAATCCCCCATGCCGCTGCCCTTGACTTTTTCTGCGGGAAATGCCCTTTCGATTTCCTGCACGTCTTCCTCCGAAAGCTCGATGGACAGTGCTTCAATTGAATCCTGCAGATGCTCCGGGCTGGTTGTGCCGATGAGGCTCTGCACATAAGGAAACTTTGCTAATACCCAGGCAAGCGCAAGATTCGATACAGTTGTGTTTTTCCTATCGGCAATCTCTTTGAGCGCCTGCACCAATTTGCGGTTTTCCGCAAGATTTTCAGGGGCAAAGATGCCAATGGGGAGTGTGGCGGCAGCATCGCTTTCCAGAATCCTCTCATTGATCAGCCCATGAGCAAGTACCCCGAAAGTCAGGATCCTTACGCCAAGCTGCTGTGCCGTTTGGAACATTCCGCATTCGTAGCCCCTGTCCGCAAGGGAATAGAGCAGTTCCACCGTATGAATCGGGTGTACAGCGTTTGCGCGGCGCAAAGTTTCTTCGTCAATTTGGGTCAGGCCTATATGACCAATGTAACCTTCCCTGACCAAATCGGACAAAGCGCCGACAACTTCCTCGATAGGAAACGCCAAATCAAGCCGTGCCGGCTCATACAGGTCAATATAGTCAAGTCCCAACCTCGTCATGGAATAGGTGATATGCGCCTTGATATTGAAGGGATTCATGTCAAGACCGTAAAGGCTGTACTGTCCATTATCCAGCTTTGGCAGTACGCCAAATTTTACCGAGAGAAAATATTTATCCCGCGGAACGTGCCTGAGTGCCTCACCTACGACCAGCTCACTTTCGCCCGCCTGATAAAATTCCCCTGTGTTGAAAAGCGTGATTCCGGCATCCAAAGCCGCATGAATCGTGCGAATGGATTTTTCCTCATTTTTACGGTTCATCTGCATACAGCCAAGCCCAAGTCTCTCGATACCTTTCATTGCTTGTCTGCCTCCTCGTTCAGCTAGGTTTCCTCTGTGACCATCCCCTACATGCCCCCTGTTTCTTACTGGAGGGTTATGCCTTAGAGGAGTCAAAATTATTTGCGTATTTTGTTTCTGGAGAGGCTAATTTTACCTGCTTACATACAGTGATGATTCTGAAACTCTGATGATATTGCTCATACTACCTCCACAAACCGGAATTTGCTTTTATACTTTTAATGCCTATCATAACTGCCCAACTGCCTGCATACGATATATTGGCAGTCATCTTTCATCGACAGTTCCACCGCTTTCCTCAATGCTTT
>CAJOMG010000004.1 GCA_905235595.1 uncultured Desulfovibrio sp.
ATTCGTAATCAGCAGGTGAAGAGTTCGATTCTCTTGGCTGGCTCCAATAAAATCAAGCCCTTACAGTGATTGACTGTAGGGGCTTTTCTATTGAGGTAACACAAAAAGAGACCGCTGCATAATGGTCGTAAAAGCAAAAATTTTGCATTTTTTGCAGCAAATTGACTTACATTTCTGAGGTGGCCCCAGTTGTTAAACAGTCCCCGATACTTTTATAGTTTGGACGCGGCTGGCAACAATGAGAGGATACTCTACAAACTGCGTTCCTCAAGTCCGCTGCCGGAAGGCGCACTCCTGTCAGGAGGAGTGGTGACGGTTTCAAGCCCAGGCAACAGGTCGTGCACTTCTGTAGGCGGGACAAGTGGGTCCACTGCATCCCTGCGCACAACCTTGCTGTCACGTACATAAAGTGAACAAGCAAGGCCAAAACATTCATAGATGGCTGCAAGAGTGCCTTCAAGTCTTTCTTTTTCATTACGTGGTGGAGGCACGAGCACATAGTAGGTGCGGGTGCGACCACCCCGTTTGGGCTCAACCATACAGGAGACAATCCATTCATCCTGCCCGTCATTATCCCAGTCGGCTATTGCCGTCATATTGACAACAATTTTTTGAGTTGCATGGTCTATGCTGAAGCCGTTATCCCAGTGGCGTACGCGACTGTCTGGCTGGAGAGTGGCGTCGAAAGACGTGCCGAGATAGATGTCATGCACAGTGTCAGGCTGCTGCATAAAGGAAGGGGAAAGACGGTGGAAGAGTATATTCCCGTAATGTTGCACACCTGCGAAGGAAAGAGGGGCTATATAGTCACCGTCAGCATCCAGCAGATTGCGGGCCTGCATTTCCCCCGTCATATTGTGCGCCATTTGAAGAAATGCTTTTTTTTCCACAACAACAACGGGCCGTGTTGCACATCCCGTAAGCAGACAGCCCATAAAAAAAAGTATCCAGAATTTCCCCAAAAACATGTGCATTGCAACTCCTGGCGCTGCGATAACGATCATTCAGCCAATTGGTGAGGTTTTTGTATGCGTATGCTCGTGTGTTGTAAAGTCAGAATGCAGTATGGCATGACATCTGCATAAATTGTCATATTGTTTAACAGAGTCACGTATTTGACACCATTGCCTGCGAATAATAAATAATTTTAGGAGCGCAGTATGGCAGATACCCCTCTCTCACTTGAAATGCCCCACAGCAAGCCAGAGCAAAAACGCCCTCTGTGGGTACGGCTTGTACCGGTATGGGTACTTCTTGGTTGTGCCGCCGGCCTGTACTGGTGGGTGTTGGCGGGCAGAGTAGTCAGTACGTGGGGTACGCTTGATGCACTAGTTTATCCTGTTGCTTCTGATTTTTCTGCCGCAGTCGTGGCCGTCAATGTTCGTGAGGGCGATATTGTGCATGAGGGACAAGCCATTGCCCAGCTGGACGTACGCGAGGCGGAGCGGCAACTACGCGCAGCATCCCGTGAGGTGGCTGGATTACGCCCTTCAGTAGACGCTTTGAGCATGGAAGAGCTTGCCGAGCGTCTTAAGGCAGCGCAGGCATTTGAACAGGACATCACGCGACGTATTGCCAGTGCACGTCATAATGAGGCTGCGAAGAATAAACAGCTTCAAGAGCTTGTAACAAAACATGTGCAAGCGCAGCTGGCCCTGCGTACGTTGGAAGCACAGGGTGGGGAGCGCACAGTAGGAAAATCGCGCTATGCCACAGTACGTGAGGCAGAGGAAAAGGCGCGTCATGCCATGGAGCAGGCCCATGCTGCCTATGAGGAGGCCAGCCTGATGCGTGCAGCGCTCGATCAGGAGCTGGCTCATGTGCGTGAAGAAAACCTGCGCTATAGGCAATGGGCATCGCGCCATCGTCATACCATACCCAACTATACACAGAATGCGTTGATGCATAGAGAAACACTGCGCAACAATGGTCAGATGACAGACAATAATCTCTACGCTCCCAGAGAAGGACTTGTGCTCAAGACGCTGGCTGCACCGGGACAGATCCTTCAGGCTGGAGAACCTGTTGTTCTGTTGTTGCCCAGTGGAGAAGCTGTGCGCAACGCATACTGGGTTCTGGCCTATTTTTCACAGGAAGAGGGGACACGGATTAAGGCCGGGCAAAAATGCTCACTCAGTGTGAAAGGGGAGAATGGGCATTTCTCCGGAAAGGTATATGATTTGCTTGTCCCACAACCTCTTCCGGATACAGCGCATACGGTTGATGGCAATAGGGATGCTGCGGCACTCTTCATACCGGTGCGTGTGCTTATTGATAACAATGATGCACGCGTTCTCATGCCAGGCGTTGAGGCACGTTGCGTTGTGAGCACACGCAGTATCTTGCCATAAGGATCAGGTGTCGGAGGTATCAAGCTCTGTCAAATGTGTTCGCGCGAAATCCAAGCTCGGATCCAGATCCAGTGCAGCGGCAAGATGCATGCGGGCAGCATCAGTATTACCCAGAAACTTTTCGCACAGCCCTAAATTGGCAAGGTCAATGGCTGAGCCTTTATCTATGTGCAATACGGCCTGAAAAGCTGCAACAGCTTGTGCATAATTACCTGTCTTAAAACGGGCCACACCAAGCAGATTGGCATACTCCTTCATTTCCGGACAAAGGTCTACGGCTTCTTCCAAAGCTGGCAGAGCCTCCTTCCAGCGTCCTTCCAAGGTATCTGCATACCCCTGATAAAAAACGGCAAGAGCGCGCGCCTCGGCATCTGGTTGCAGAGGAACTGCAGCGGCAAAGGCAGTACGTGCTTCTTCATAGTTAGAAGCACGCAGTGCCAGCATGCCTTTGAAGAATGGCAAAAAGTGCGCATTTGGATAGCACGAGGCCAGTACGTCAAGTCCATGCAGAGCATCGGCAGTATCGCATTCCTCTGCCAGTTTGCGGCCCACGAAGAGGCCCAGACTTTCATTCTTGTCTCGTTCACGAAATTCCAGCCCAGGAACTATACTGTAGTGTGTCGGTATGCCAATGGCGGGATGTGTGGTTTCAACGGCAAAGACTTCCAAAGGTGCCATTTGGCCTATGGCTGTGCGCAGTTCTGCACAAATGTCGTTGCAGGATACGTTTGGCAGTTGTGAAAGCGGTACTTTGGGCCCCTGCAGCAACCACTGTATCTGGTCAGGATCTGTGAATTTGGGGAGCCCTGATGCTTCATAACAGGCGTTGGTGCAGAAATCACCGGCCAGCTGTGCAACTTCAGTAACAGCACGAATGGCGGCCTTGGCAGGAGAAGACGCAGTGCCTGCAGTGAAAACAATTTCCGAACTGCTGGGAAAGGTCGCCGGGTCCCAGGCCAAAGCCGCTACGGTAGGCAATGGCATGCCTTGAGAAAAGTCTTTAAGTGTCAGATGGATACCCTCGCGTGCAAATGAAGCTAGCAGATCGTAAAGGACACTGTCTTCTTTGCAGGAAGCCGGGTCAATGATGGGAAGCTGTGGGCGCAGGCGATCAATGCGACAACATACATGTCGTTCCACCAGTTCACAAAGACCTTGTAACAGGGATTCTTCATCAGTATTCCCTGCAGAAGTGCCGTTAAACTCACCAAGCAGTTTGAACCAGTCCAGCGGCAACCATGTAGTTCTACCATCTAGTAGACGTGTAGCCGGATAAAACTGCCACGGTGTGAGATTGAGCACATGACGCGCTTTTTCAGGTGGAAGGCTGTCATGCACGGAAAGCAGTATCTCATGGACGGGCAGCAGATCGCTGCCGAATCGCGATTCGGCTTCGTACCATGTTGCGCTGACCATATGCGGCCTTTGCTGCCAGAAACTGAAAAAGGCATAGCGCTCCATCAGCTCCATGAGTGCAGAAGCCTCAGCCTGTTCTGGTGAGGAACCTTTGCCCATTTGCTTGCGTACGGGCATGATGCGTTTCGCATCTGTACCGCATTCGCTCAGAAAAACGGGTATGCCCAACCTGCCTGTATCTATACGACGCGTACGGGCAAGGATGTCCAGGCCACTGCCTGTCAAGCAGGTACGAACGTGGGCAATGGTTTCTGCCGGCTTTATGGCCTTGTCCAGATCTTGTGTGTATGTCTTGGGGCAGGAGTGCAGGATAATGCGGGGGGGCTGTGTGCTCATGGACGCTCCAAAATAAGAATACTGTAGATGCGGCGCTGACTGTCATTATCATTGTCGTGAGCCGTAACACCAATATGACCTTCTGTTATGCGGAAGCTTCTGGCTGCCAGCTTGGCAAAACGTGGTTTGGCACGCGCAATATCAGTGCAGAAAAAAGCCTTGCCGCCCGGTGCAAGGTGGCGGTCAATGAATTTGATGAGTGGGTGGTGTAAGTCATCAAGGTAAAGTATTTCCGAAGCGGCAATCACATCAAAAGCATTGGGGAAACGCGTATCACGCCATGGTGCTGTAACATCAAGACGGGCTACGGTAATGCGCTCGCTAAGACCGTTGCGCAACACATTGGCCTCGGCAAACATCAATGCTTGTGCAACGGCATCCGTAAGCAGAATATGAGAAAAACCGTAACGGGCTGCAATAAGGCTCAATACGCCACAACCACTCCCTAGCTCCAGAAGTGATTTGCCTTCTGGAGCATATTTGCGCAAAAATCTGCCAAGTACAAAGGAGCCTGGCCAGATCTTGGCCCAGAGGGGTAGATCCTTGAGCGGATTACGGATTGCTTTACGTTGCAGCAGTTTATCCACATGAGCCTGCATGTTGCGGACGGCAAGAACTTCCAGCACAGTATCATCAACGTGCAAAGGTTCAAATTCCACTGTAAAGTCAGTGCAGATTTTTTGGAGTAACAGGTCCAGTTTCTGTTGTTCTTGCTCTGAGGGTGCCTGCACTGCAGGTGAGGTAGTTGGATATGGTGCCATGCCGTTTCCTTGGTCAAGAGACATCGTCTAAGGCACAGTATACGTTATCGGTGGGTAAGGCAATACCGAGTATTTTACTATGTTATAGACTATCTTGCCTGTGGCTCGACCTGGCATGGGAAGTCTGTCATAATGTACTATCTTTCTTATGGAGAGACAGGAGTTTTGAAGCATGAAACCAATAATTCGTTTTGAGGTAACAGTGCCTGAAAATGATACGGAGCCAGTTACTGGCTTTCTGGCTTTGCATGTGCCTTTTGGCTGGGAAGAAGAGCGACTGGCCAGCGGTGCAACGTGTTTTCGTATCCACAATGAACACATGGATTTTATAGATGGATTGCATCTTGCACTTCAAGCCGCCTTTCCCGAAGTGCAGTGCACAAAAACCATGTTAGAAGAACAGGATTGGCTCAGTGCCTGGCGTCAATTTTTTACTCCTGTGACCTGTGGCAGCCGTTTTGTAGTACTTCCTCCATGGCTGGCAGAAACCCAGGATTTTCCAGACAGGACAAAGGTTCTTATTGAACCCAAAAGCGCTTTTGGCACAGGACATCATGCCACCACTGCCTTGTGTCTTACTGTTTTGAGCGAACTGCTGGATTCAGGTAGGGTATATGCAGGGCAGAATTTCCTCGATTTGGGTACGGGTTCCGGGGTACTGGGCATTGCATGTTGCAAGAGCGGTCTTAATGGTGAAGGCTATGACATTGATCCCCTAGCCATTGATAACGCACTAGAAAACCGTGCTCTCAACAATGCTGAAGGTTTTCTGCCATGCATCGGCAGCATTGATGATCTAGCAGGTCGGACTTTTGATTTGATCTTGGCCAATATTCTGGCCCGACCTCTGATAGAGATGGCCCCATATTTATGTCAGGCTCGAAAAGATGGCGGGTGTCTTGTACTGTCCGGTCTGCTGACAGTGCAGGCAAACGATGTGGTTGCAGCTTATGCAGCTCAGAACCTCCCAGCGCCTCGGCGAGAAGTGGACGGTGAGTGGTGCGCACTTGTCTGGCAATAGAGGCCAGTCTTGCCCTTTTGCTCTGCACGTTCATCGCACTGACAGAGAGTTTGGCTATGGAGCCACAGTACATACTGTTGCCATCAGAAAGCATGGCATCTTGGCTATGGCTGGTAGTATTGTTGGCCGGTGCAGTCGTGCAACTGGCAGGTGTTTGCAAACATCAACGTATTCTGCTGGCTGTGGGAACTGTTTTCATCTGCTGCGCAGCGTGCTATGACAGAGACCCCGTGCTGGCCGTCGGGCAGCTACTCATCACCATGGCTTTTTGGCCTCGTGCATCCGAAGGTTCTCGGGGATGGAGCTCAAAAGACAATTCTGGAAAACGTGGGTCACAATAGCACAAAGCAATATGGCATATTGTGATACTTTCAGGAGCAAGCATGAATGATAAGCTGCTGGTGGCCGGCGTAAGCGGGCTTTCTTTTTTTCTGGGCGTACTGGTGGGTAGCAGCAGCTATCCGTGGACGACGTTTGCCATCTGTATGGTTGTAGGGGCGGCGACAGCCTGCATTATATATCTCATGCGCCGATAAGCCTGAGGGAATGAATGTCTTGCACGTGACACATGGAACTAATCAAGCTCTTGCACATTGCTGCAACCCAAGCTCTATAAGACGTTCAAGCAGTTGACCAAAATCCAGCCCTATGGCTGCTGCTTCTTGAGGCACGAGGCTGGTTGCCGTCATTCCTGGCAAGGTATTGACCTCGAGAATAGTGAGCGTGTCATCAGAGCTTAGTATAAAATCTGTTCTGCTGTAGCCCCAAAGGCCGAGGGCCCTGTGAGCAGCTAACGCCAACTCCTGCACACGGTGTGTTAGCGCAGGGGAAAGTGGTGCTGGGCATATTTCATGTGCACCGCCCTGGGCATACTTGCTTTCATAATCAAAAAAATCACCCAAAATAGGTTCAATGAGAATGGGGGGCAGAGGATCGTCTCCCAGAATACCACAGGTCACTTCGTGCCCTGACAGAACAGGCTCCAGCAGCACTTCATCGCCTGCTGCAAAGATGGGAGTTATTAGTTTTTGCAATGCCGTTATGTCTGCAGCGCGTCCTGTACGCAGGGATGAACCGCCCGTATTGCTCTTGACAAAAAGCGGAAAAGGCAGACGCGGTTGCCATGTTGTAGAAGGTGGGCAAGGAAGAAACTCCCAGTCAGCAGTGGGCAGCCCCATATGCCGAAATATTTGCTTGGCTGCGCTTTTGTTGAGAGCAAGAAAAGACCCGGCTGGCCCAGCCCCTTGATACGGGCAGTGCACGCGATCGAGGAGAGCCTGAACCAGACCGTCTTCCCCGGGTCTGCCATGGAGGTTGATAAGGGCAAAATCGTGTCGAGTTGCTGCATCCAGCAAGCGGTCAAAACCATCAAACAGATCAAAAAACGTTACCGTGTGACCACGTGCTTCCAAGGCCGTGCGCATGGCACGGGCCCCATTGAGAGAAACTTCACGCTCCGTGGACCACCCGCCCGCAATCAAAAGAATCTTCATGAAGCGACATCCCCAACTGCGCTTCAAGAGCGCATTCTATATGTTTTCCTTGTTCGTAAGCTGCTGTAATGCCTGACCGTGCTTCTTTTGTGCTGCCATATCTATCAAGCAGGTCATCGTACCTTTCTTGCAGCGTTACGCAGGCATCGTGTTGGATGCGTTTGTCCGCATAGATAACAAAAAAAGGGAGGGAACAGATTGTAGGGCCCTCAGGCAGGGGCCATGGCCACCAAACGTGTAGTATGACACCCTGTGCTATGGCGTAGTTGTGTGTTTCAGCAACAACCCAGGACGCTCCCACCTGGGCATGACTGCCGCCGTGGCGTACACAATAGGTCTTGGCAATATCATGCAGCAGACCGCTGGCATGAACTTCATCAATGTTTACGGCAAAGCCCAGTTCTGAAGCACGGCGTGCTAACATTGTGGCCACATGCGCGACAAGCAGAGAGTGCCGTCGTATATTGGGCAACATGTCGTATTTATTCCATAACGCAAAGCAAGCTGCATCATCTGGCACAGGACATGAGGAATTTGCCCGGTACAGATCTGGAAGGTAGGGCAGGCCGTCCAGTGAACGCGCAAAACCGGGAAGAGGCCGTTGCGGGCTGGATTCACTATTCATTGGAAAAGTATGCCATCGCTGCACTGAGAAGGCAAGATAAACGACTGAAATAAAAGTACCGTCGCGCTCTCAGAACCTCTGCGGCATGGAGCACACTGGAAAAGGCTCATTGAAACCTTATGCCTTGATTGAACGGGAAACGAAGTGCAACACATTATCGTAGAGGGTTGGTTCTGCGTAGGGAGTAAGTACTTTGGTCCGGTTGGCTCCCACCATGAGCGAAATGATAATCTGGGCAGTTGTCCTGCTGTTTACAGGTATGATGCTCCCGTCACGCACGCCACGGTCTAAGAGTAATTCAAGCTCACGATACACTTGTGAGAACATGGAATCCATTTGATCACGGTCAGTCTTTGTTTTCATATCACTATATGGGGAACAGCGCACCAGAACTAACCAGTTACTGTTTTTGTCCACGGAAAAGTCAAGATATGCACGACAAAAACGCATGACACCGTCATAGCCAGAGTTGGCGCCGGCTATGGCATCTTGCAGCGATGCAAGAAAATGTTGCAGAACATCTATACCGGCTGCAAGAAACAGTTTTTCTTTATTACCATAATGATGATTTAGCAAACCAAGAGCTACGCCAGCGCGTTCGGAAATTTTTTTGAATGTTGTTTCTACATAACCATATTCACCAAAAAGATCTTTGGCAGCCTGCAAGAGTGCGTCTTTCTTGTTTGTGTTCATATATATACCAAGCCGTGGTTGGTAATCTTAAGCATTATGATTGTGGGTTTCTTCATACATCATGCGTAGAATGGCGTGATGATACAGAGGAGCTCTTGTAATGTCTCCGTGACTGTCGGAAAGCATTTTGCGCATAGTCACCCAGCATTTCTAGCCTGCGATCAACCAGATCATACAGACTGTTTTTTGTAAAACCACCGTTTTTCAACCTCCGCCCTGTGGCATATCCTGTGAGCAATGTTAATGCTTCCTCGATGCGCCGTACCGGGTATACTGAGAACTGTTTTGCCTCCACAGCGGCGAGCACATCAGGGGCCAACATGAGGTGATCTACATTGTCATAGGGAATGATAACCCCTTGGGTACCTGTGAGTCCCTGACGTGCACAAACTTTGTAAAAACCTTCAATTTTGCGCGTAACGCCACCCACTGCGAGAATTTGACCAGATTGGCTCACCGCACCAGTAAACGCAAGATCGAGACGTACGGGAATATCTGCCAGTGCAGAAAGAAGCGCTGCCAGTTCAGCACCAGAGGCACTATCACCCTCGATGCCAGCATAGCTCTGTTCAAAATAGAGTGAGCCTGAGAGCACAAGTGGTTTTTTGCGGGCAAATAAATCTGTCAGATAGCTTTTGAGAATCATCATCGCTTTTGTATGAATAGGGCCCCCAAGCTCTGCTTCACGTTCGAGATCAATGATTCCCTCATGTCCCACGCCCACAGTACATGAAATGCGGTGCGGTAGGCCAAATTCAAAATCTCCGTGGCTGGTTACGGAAAGACCGTTGACCTGTCCAACGGCGTGGCCGGAGGTTTGCACTTTGATCATCTCGCGGTCGTATTCTTCCATATAGAGTTCTTCAACGAGATTCACACGATATGTGCGATGAGCATACGCTTGTTCCAGCATGGACGCAGAAACCACTGCCAAACCCTGCATGCGCGTGAGGGCTGCAGCTTCAATCATCAGCTCACGCAGCAGGGGAAAACACAAAGAAAGCCGACGCTGGTCTTCACACAGATGCGAGCCGAGATCGATAAGCCAGGCAAGGGCAGAGCGGTCAAAAGGAGGGAGTTCTGTTTCCCTGATAATGACGGCAATATGTCCCAGGTATGCCCGTACATTGGTGCTGTCCCGCTTTGTTGTATCCGCCATATGCGCCTTGATTTTGAACAGTTTGGGAAAGCGGTCATCACTGGAAAGCAAGGTTTCATACAATGCGTCGTCGCCTATGAGCACAACTTTAATATGCAGCTGCAGGGGGGCAGGATCCAAGCCCTTGGTACGCATTGTTGTATCTGGCGCTTCGCCTGAATCATCAATGCGTGCCTGGTTGGAGCGCAGGGCACGTAACAGTCCTTCCCATGCATTTGGGTGCTGCAAAAGATCATCTATGTGCAAGATAAGAAAGCCACCGTTAGCTCTATGAATGCTTCCCGCACGGATGAGAGTGAAGTTCGTGACAAGGGCACCCATTTCAGATTCCCGTTCTACACAGCCAAGCAGATTAACGGCAGTAGGATTGTCTTCAACCACAATGGGGGCACCATGGACGCTGCTATTGTCCACCAGCAGATTTACTTCATAGCGGTAGAGTACAGTTTCTGCTGCACCGCCGTGCATCTCGCTGAGCGAGGCTGTGCCCATACTGTCTTTCTGCGTAAAGGCATCAGTATTTTTAAGGATGTCTTCACGCAATTTGTTAAAGTATTTCTTTAATTCTGGTATGGCTGGACAAAATTTGAGCATTTTTTGGACGACTGGTGAGAGTGTCGTATCCAGTACCTGACTCATGGCTTCTCTTTCAAGGCCACGCTGGTCATTTTGAAAGGTCTCTTCAGCCTTGTTCAGTTGCTGCATAAAACCGGATATGGCCTGAACCAGTGTATCTCCCCTACTTTTCAAGTTTAAGCGTAGGCTGTTGTCAAGGCGGTCAAATTCTTCTTCACTGAGGCGTTTGCCCTCCACAAGAGGATAGAGTGTCAGCGCCCCGTTTTCATCCATGTCGAGATTGAAGCCCTTATCCACAGCCACAGAATTCATTTTATGCAGCAAGCCCAGCCGTATTGATTGAAAATTGTTCATGAGCTTAGCCTTACGCTTCATGTATGCGCCGGCCTCAAAACGACGGGGAAGTTCATGACAAATGTGTTCCACCACATCATGCAGGTATTGCTTGAGCTTTTTCCCCATGCCAGCTGGCAGGTTGAGCAGAATTGGACGATCCGGGTCTGCAAAATTATGCACATACACGAGATCGTCAGGGGTGGGGAGTTTGCGTGCCTTGGGTTGGAGGTAGCTCAATAGCATATGGCTGCGGCCAAGATCTGCCTCGCCGGAAAGGTAGACATTGTACCCCTGAGTATCAATATGGAGGGCAAGGTCTAGAGCCTGCATTGCCCGTGGTTGGAACGGGTTGGGGCGGCTGGGTCGCGGCAGGGGAATAGTCTGACTGTCATCCCAAGGTATGCGGGCGGGGTCAAATGTTGCATGCAGCCTGGATGTGGATAGAGGAGAAACTGTCGACATTGTTTTGGCTATCGTTGATAGAGTTTGTCCAGAATGGCGCGTCCCCCTTTGGAGAGAAGCATTTCGGCCAGGTTTTGGCCTACTTGATGCGCCAGAGAGGTGTGCCCTTGGGCTGTGTCGCGAAGTATGCAGCTACCGTCAACTTCGGCCACCAGACCATCAAGCAGCACAGTTTCTTCGTCAGTAAGTACAGCATGAGCTGCAATGGGAACCTGGCAGCCGCCGTTTAGCCCAGCAAGAAATCCACGTTCTGCTTCCACACATACGCGTGTATGTGTGTCTTCAAGGTGTGCCAGCAAGGTAAACAGTTCGTAATCGTCTTCACGGCACTCTATGCCGAGGGCGCCCTGCCCCACAGAGGGAAGAAAATATTTTGTGTCAAACGTACACATAAATGGAGCGCGTACTTCTAACCGAGAAAGACCTGCGACTGCAAGTACGATAGCGTCATACATACCTTCGTGCAATTTGCGTAAGCGTGTGTCCACATTGCCACGCAGGCTGGATATACGCAAATCTGGCCGAAGGGCCATAAGTTGCGCTTTGCGCCGGAGACTGCTCGTTCCTACATGGGCATGTCTAGGCAGATCACTCAGAGATGCATATGCACAAGAAAGCAGGCAGTCAGCAGGATTTTCACGCCGGGGAATGCAGCCAAGCAACAGACCAGGGGGCAGTTCTGCGGGAACATCTTTGATGCTGTGCACAGCGAGATCTGCACGGTTGTCCAGTATTGCCTCCTCGATTTCTTTGACAAACAAACCCTTGCCCCCTACCTGCGCTAACGGCACATCCTGTATGACGTCCCCCTTGGTTTTGATGATGTTCAGGGTGATAGTCAATTGGGGTTGCAGCGCCAGTAAAAGGTCTCTGACATGCTCAGCCTGCCAGAGTGCAAGTTTGCTGCCGCGAGTTGCAATAACAAGAGCGTCACGCATGGCTTTTCTCTGTGCCTAGTGACCGCAGGTAGCACAATGCCCACCCGAGCAGCCGGCGCAACCGCCACCGGATGAAGCAGATGCTGCATCCATATCGCCACCGCCAGCAGAACCGCTTCTATGCCTTGCGCAGCAGGATACCAGCTTGTGCGTGTCAACAGAACCGCATTGCGGGCAAGATGGTGGTGTATTACCAAAAACCAGTTCTTCAAAATCGTTCCCACATTTGTTACAGGAATATTCATAAATGGGCATACTGCTACCTCCTCAATGCAGATCAGATATGCGCACCTGGCGCGGTATTGGTGTTATCGGGGTAAAGTAATTAAGTATCACTAGACGCACTGGGCGGCAAGGTATTGCACGGCGTGCTGGTTATACCCTTCGTTTCGACTATGAGGTTATGGTTTTCCCTCTGCAAACATCTCTCCAATATACTGCGTAAGCAGATTTTGAACATCACTGTCCGGTAATGCACGTACTGTGGCAAGAGCAGCAAGCTGCAAGAAACGTCGCTGCCGTCGAATGGCCACACTGGCAAACCCGCCGTTGAGTAAAGCCTGCGCAAGGTTTTTTTCTGTAAAGCCGCAGTGATGCTCCATATGCATGCCCTTGAGCAAGGCTGACACGCAAACCGTAGAGAATGTCAAAGGGGGCTTCACATAATACAATAAGAAACTATGCAATAATTTTATTTGTTATTGATGTATTCAGAGAGTATGGTGGGATTTTCAAAAAGATAATAATCCGTCAGACGACAAATGATATGTCCAGCAGCAAGATGCACTTCTTGAACGATCTGGACAGGCGCATTAGGTACTGTAACGGCAATATCGCTATAACTATGTATGATACTGTCTTCTTGATCCAATGCAACTGTCAAAAGGCCATAGCGTTTGGCCGTTAACAAGGCTATTAAAATACTGTCAGTGTCGCTGGAGCAAGAAATGCCAATCAGCATGTCGCCAGGGCGTCCTAGTGCCTCCACCTGACGTGAAAAAACATGTGAAAAATCCAGAGCCTCACTAACAGACGTCATGGTTACCGTGTTTGTTGAGAGCGCAATTGCGGGTAGTGCAGGACGGTCCATGCTACAGCGATGTACAAATTCTGCAGCAATGTGTTGTGTGCAGGCAGCATTACCTCCATTACCGCATAGCAATATTTTGCCCCCTTTTGCCAAACAGCTTGCGGCTCGCAACGCAATTTCACGCAGTAAATTTGCTTGAGTGCGAAAAAAAACCTCGCGTAGGGCAATACCTTCGCGGGCGTGGTCGGCAATAATTACTGCTGCTGAATCTTTCATGGGTGATAATTGTACTAAAAATAATAAATCGACGAATGTCTTTGATGTATGCCAAAGCGTTAGATATGACAAGATATATATAGAATTGGCCTGCACTTGCGGAGTGGCTATGTATACAGTATTGTCAACTTATATGAGCACATTTTTTCATAGACATGTCCTGATTGTCTGTAAGACCTCTCATAAGAGAGCTGCTCTTTTAGGAAATGAGGTTGCAAACTGGCTGCAATCTCTTGATTACCGCGTGACTGTGATTTCAGCTATGGAAGATATCGTCAGCTGTCTTACATCCGACACGTTACTAACTGTCGTTTTGGGCGGTGATGGTACCATACTCGGGGTTACGCGCTGTCTCATAGGGCGTCGCATACCAGTATTTGGCATCAATTTCGGCAGAGTCGGCTATTTAACTGCATCCCAACCAGATGCTTGGCGTGAAAGCTTGACATCTTATTTCAATAAACAACTCCCTACCTATACGTGTATGGCCCTTCATTGGAGCCTGAAACGCAGAGGAGATGTCATCACTTCAGGATATGCCGTTAATGATGTTGTTGTTAGCCGTGGTTCTCTGTCACGACTACTCACGCTAGATGTTTCTATTGACGACAATGACCTTGGTTGCTTACGCAGTGATGGTATCATTGTGAGTTCCTCGGTGGGCACTTCCGGTTATAATGTTTCCGCTGGTGGCCCCATTGTGCCGCCCACAATGGAGATACTCGCAATCACTCCGATTTGTGCTTTTCAGCGTATGGCCACACCAATGATTTTTCCCGGATCGACTATATGTAAAATTACTTTTTCACAGGTATCAACAGATTGTTATATGACTGTGGACGGGCAGGAAGGGCAGATGCTGGAAAGTGGTGATGATGTAATTTTGACCGGTGAACCTGCTGCTATGCACTTTGTCTGCAGACCAAACGGATTTTTTAATCATTTGCATTCGCAATGTTTTAGTTGTGGCTCTGCCCCATGCAAAATGGGAGAATAGGCATGAATGCTGCGGGTGTAATCCCTATTGTAAGTGACATCCACCTTGGGGAAGATGTACGATTTGATGCATGGCTGTTCAGCATGATGATGGATAATAATATTGCATACCGCATGAATCCAGATATCATTGCAGGGCCTGAACAGTTGGCATTCATGGTCAATTTGCGAGAAAATCAAGTGTATCTTCCCTGTTCCGATGCAACTTTTGCATTGCTGTACGATCCTGCCAACGCTTCAAGCCTGCAACATCAATATAACCGTGCCTGGCGTATCATTATGCGGCTGTTGCGTTCTCTCACACAGACTGTTGAGGAACGTAAACGTCTAGTGCAGTTTTGTCGTTTTCGTTTTAAGCAATCCATTGCGAAGCATACACTCATTCCCTCTCGTTTAGTCAAGCGCATGACAAATCTTGTTTTGGCACAGGCTAATCTTCCTGATGATCCATGGTGGGAGAAGCGCAGGGATTCAACAAAACGGCAGCTTGCCTTATTGAAAATGGATTCTGTATGTACAAATCTTGATGCTATGCCTGATGCAGTTAAACCTTTGGGCATTACCGCCACACGGTGCATGCTCAATTATGTGGAACTAGCTCGGCTATTGTGTCTTTCAGCCATGTCCAGACCCTGGCTTGATGTGCCTCCAGATAAGCACCATGTACGCGAATCCATGGATATTGCTGAACGTGCTTGTACGTTTCTGCAAAAATATTTCACAAAGAATTCAAAAACTGCTTCAACTATTCTTTTTTTATGTGATGCAGACGGCGGTGTTATTCTGGATCTCGCTGTTGCGAACCACCTTGTCAGTATGGGGCATAGGGTTATTTTTGCTGTTAAATCAGGTTTTTTCTTTTTTGCGCCCATTTTGGATGATATGGATACAGACCCCTCTATTGCCACCATGCTAGGGCATGGAATTGTGCTGCGCAATCCTCGCATAAGTAAGAACGACCTGTTGCGCTGTCTGCGGGAATATCGTCTGGTAATTATAGGCGATGGCACAAGAGAGCGTTTAAACCTGTACAGGACGTCAGTGACATTTTCACGAGCTTGGAAAGAGGCAGATATTATTCTCGGTAAGGGCTGGCGTTTGGCAGATGTTTTACTTGGAACTTCTCATGAATTTACACGTGATGTTGTTTGCTATTGGTGTGATGAAGCAGGGTTCCACATTCAATTGCGTCCACATGCTGTGTCTGCACACAAGTTTACCGAAATGGATATAACTACTCAAGCTGCAAAAATTATTGCCACTATGCGCAATGCTCATGACCATGGCCGTACGGTCATGTTTTACAGCTGTGTTATTGGAAGCATTCCAGGTGAAACAAAGACTGCCATAGCTTTGGTCAGAGCATTTATAGACAATCTGCGTAAAAGAATGGACAATGTTCTCATTATCAATCCCGCTGAGCACTTTATTGAAGGCATGGATGGCGATGACCTCATGTATATGTGGGAAAAGGTTCAACGCAGCGGGCTGATAGATGTTTGGCGTTTTCAGACAGTAGAGGACATAGAGGAAAGTTTTGCATTGCTGGGGCGTAAGGTGACACCACAGTGGTCTGGCAAAGATGCAACCTTTTCTACTGGATGCACAAAGGAAATGCGAATTGCACTTGATGTGCAATCAAAGAATAAAGAAATGCAGATTATCGGCCCAGATCCTCAGCGTTTTTTGCGCAGGGGTGATTACGGAATCGGTAAGTTTTTTGACGCAAGTATAGCAGATGGCATGACACGCTAGCCGTAATCACATGGCCTGCCTGATATTTCTTCGGGATTTAAGGAGTATATATAAATGCCCGCATATGAAGCTGTTATCGGTCTTGAAGTTCACGTTCAATTGGCTACCTCTTCCAAGTTGTTCTGTTCTTGTCCTACTACTTTTGGGAAACCTGCCAACACAAATGTTTGTGAAGTCTGCTCTGGTATGCCAGGTGCTCTGCCAGTGCCAAATCGCCAAGCAGTGCACTATGCGGTGCTGGTAGGTCTTGCCACCAATTGTATTATCAACAGGCATTCGATCTTTGCCCGCAAGAACTATTTTTATCCAGATTTGCCTTCAGGCTACCAGATATCACAATTTGACGTTCCGATCTGCGAACACGGATTTCTTGAGATTGCAGCGGACGGTTCGCGCAAGAAAATCGGCATTACCCGTATACATATGGAGAACGATGCGGGTAAGAACATTCATCTCCAAGGAGAAAACCTGAGCTATGTAGACCTTAATAGAGCAGGAACGCCACTGGTTGAGATTGTTTCTGAACCGGATATGCGTTCAGCTTCGGAAGCAGTTGCCTATCTCAAGGCACTTTATGGAATAGTAACTTATTTGGGAGTATGCGACGGCAATATGGAAGAAGGGAGTTTCCGCTGTGATGCCAATGTCTCCATACGTCCAGTAGGCACCACATCTTTTGGTACTCGTACCGAATTGAAAAATGTCAACTCTTTCCGCAATGTTCAACACGCCATTGAATATGAAATTGCACGCCAGCAGGATGTGCTTGAAGATGGTGAAACTGTCATTCAAGAAACACGTCTCTATGATGCAGTAAAAAATATCACGACCTCTATGCGCAGCAAGGAAGAAGCCCATGACTATCGCTACTTCCCCGATCCTGATATCTTACCGGTAGAAATATCAGAAGAAGAGCTTGTTTCATGGCGTGCAGAACTGCCAGAATTGCCACAGTCGCGAGGAGCACGGTTTGCGGCTATGACTGGTTTGCCTGAAGCAGAGGTGGAAGTGCTCGTGCAGAGCCGTGGGTTGGCAGATTATTTTGAAAAAGCAGCTGCCAGAGCCGATGCAAAAAAGGTGGCCAACATGGTACTTGGCCCACTGCTGCGCGAATGCAATACCCGTGGAATAAGTCCGTCTAACCCGACAGCGTGGGCTATGAAGCCAGAGGCTTTGGCTGAGCTCGTTACACTCGTGAATGATGGCGTTATAAGTGCTAAAATTGCCAATGATATTTTTAGTGATTTATTTGATGCTGGCGTTATGCCTGCAGACTATGTGAAAGAAAAAGGTCTTGTGCAGATTTCAGATTCGGCTGCATTGGAGGCTTCTATTGATGAAATATTAGCATCCAATCCTGACGAAGTCGCTGCCTACCGTGGAGGCAAGACTAAGCTGATAAGCTTTTTTGTAGGGCAGGTTATGCGTGCTACCAAGGGAAAGGCCAATCCTTCTTTAGTTAATAAATTGCTTTTGCAAAAACTTTAGTTCACAACATCACGACCTGTCTAGAACTGCCTAGACATTCAGATTAAGGCCTGAAAGGATGGAAAGGCTGCTATTTTTGTAGTTGCCAAAGGATGTGTTGCTGTTGCCGGTATCTGACCACCAGGATGCCAGCGATTCGATTTCGATGCGTTTACGCATGTCTGAAGGTGATATTTGTATGGCCTTGCGGGCATCGTCCAAGCTGGAGAGTGCTTCTATTTGTCTGAACTTTTTGACCAATTCCGGGTTATTGTCAAAAAAAAGCTGCATAGCAGCCTTAACAGATGAATCGGCACTTTCAACAGTCATGTCGCCGGTAATGTCGTCTACCTTGAGTGTAAAGGCTGCGTCAGCGGCCACAGCCAGTCTATTCAGGCCATCGTACATTGATTTCCCAAGTGCAGTACCGTCAAGGGCATTCTGTATGGAGGTAAGTGTTTCAGCGTCCATAGAGTTGTCGTTTGCGGCAATGAGCTTTCCTGTAGCATCCAGATTCATGGTAGCTTCTTTCTCTTTGGGCAACCCCGCCGCAGTGAGCATGGAACGCAGATCCTTGCCTAGCTGCCCGTTTGCAATGAGCCAGGCATTGGCATTGGCCGCATCATTGGCATTGTTCCCCGAGGCTGTCAATTCGCCTTCAGTATTGAGCGTAAAGGATAATGCTGTAGGGTCATGCACACCCAGATTGGATATCCCTTCCTTGACAGCGGTGTTGAACTCCGTATTTAGTTGTTCTCGATATTTAGTTATTTGAGTGAAAGTTACACGGCTGTCGTTTTCAAGCCCCATGGCGTCCATTGCGTATTTAGTCAATGCAACCATGCTTGAAAGTTGTGAAGACATATTGCCATAGCCAGACAGTAATTTTCCGAGGTTGCTGGAACGGGCAGATCCCGTAGATGTGCCGGATGCCTGGGATTGCAACTGCTGATTATTCCATTGGAATACTGTAGTGGTACTATTGCTACTGATCCCTGTTACGTTCATGATTCCCCCGGCAAAAAATGCTGTCTATATAAAAAATGTTATTGAAACAAATATATGCATAATTCAATCCAAAAATATTGTGCCTGATTTATCTTTAAAGTGATGAGAGGTATTCCTCAAAATTTGGACAGGTGTGCTAGCTTTAACCTGCCAAGGGGGAGAGCAAAATGGGAAAAGTAGCGGACTTCTGATCATCATGTAACTTCGAAAGGAGATTCCATGCTATCATTCAAAAAAATTTTCTGCGTGGCATTTCTGGTCACTTCAATGGCATTTCCCGCCCACGCAGCAGAATTTTCTGCCAAGGAAATGAAGGAAATGAGCATATTTCTTTCTAACTTTACGGAACTCCGCCTTTTGAATGTGAAGGCATCAGAATTCCTCAATGAAAAAGCTCCTGGCGACATGATTCATTTCGGTATCTGGCACAACTACATCAACAATTTTAAAAGCCGCATCAGACTTTGCAAGGACAAAGGCTGTAAGTGGGGATCATTGACCTTGGAAGGCAAATACGTGCAGGAATCCCTGAAGAAATATTTTGACTTCGATCTCAAAAAACTGTCCAGCGTGGAAGATTCCAACCAACCATTTCATTATGACGGCAAGCTCTACCATTTTGAAGGCGCAGATGGCGATTCATTGTATGTCGCTAAAGTAAAGAATGCTATAACGGGAAAAGACGGTCTCATTCGAATAAGCGGCGAAGTTTATGATGACACGGATAGCGACGTTGGCCATGTGGAAATAGTTGGACCCTTCACCGCTCTTGTCCGACCTCATACATGGAACGGCAGGAAAACATGGTCCCTCATTGAGCTTAATACAACGGTTAAGGACTGATGTCGACAAGCAGTACAATCAAAACAGTGCATAAAGAAAAGTTAGAGACGAAGGGACCGGGCTATGAAGTGGATATAGAGTTTGATTGCCCGGATGAACCAAGTCTTGCCGACATCGCAAAAAACAGGGTGCAGCAATCGTTTAACAAAGAGCTGAAAGCAGTCAAAAATGACATCAAAGGGGTTCCTGCAGACGAGCTTGAGGAAAGCACTGCTGTTCATCATCCGCAGGCAGAGTGATAAGTTTTACCGTGTGCTGGGCAGCATAACGCTTGATGCAGTCGCTCGATGATGCAAGGCTGGCATGACCGCCGCTTCGGCGGGCTTTGGTAACATACCGAACGCTGACGTGAATGCAATAGACCAGAATGGCAGGACATCTTTGCATTCCGCAGCAAATGACGGAAATGCAGGACTTGCTAAACTGCTCATTGCTCATGGGGCAGATGTGAACGCGAAAGATAATGAAGGCATGACGCCGCTGCACACCGTGGCATTACGCAATGATGCAGGTTTTGCCTAGCTGCTCATCGCCGTGGGAGCAGATGCGCATGTGAAAATTGGCCTGCTTATCATTGAGCACGATTTTTTTATTGGAATCACATAGTATTCGTGTTTCCATGGACGGCCGGCGGGACAATGTTATGATTGAGCGATTCTGGTGTTCTCTCAAGTATGAATGCGTGTACCTTCACGCTTTTGAGACCGGCAGTGAAGCCCGCCAAACCATCCGCAGGTGGTTGAAGTTCTATAACGAGCACGCCCGTACAGCAGCCTGAACGGGCAGACGCCTGACATGTGGCATACAGCGGGCTGCTATTGGAGGCCGCTTAAAAAGGGTGGCGGCGGCCTCCAACGAGCTACCGTTGGACCCATTCTCGGCCGCCGCTCCAAACTATAGATGCGTCGGGATCTGTTTAACAATCGGGGCCACCTTCATGTGTGTGAAGACTGTCGAGTCTGAATAAAACTATGAGCTATGGGTTCGAAACATGGACAGCCGCCATGAAATAAGCTAGACAGGACACTATGTCATTACATACTCACATGCTTGATACGATAGCCTTTGAAGATCCCTCATTAGCTAATCAGCTTTTTGGACAGCGTAATGTGCATCTTGAGTTGTTGTCTTCTGTCAGTGGGGCAGAAATCGACAGTCGGGGTACAAGCATTATTATCAAATGTTCTGATCAACATATTCGTCAGACACTGGGTAATCTTTTTGTGCAGCTTTACGACTTGTTGAGAGAAGGATTAACCTTGGGGCAACAGGATTATGTACGCGCTTATGAAATGCTGCAAAGCGATCCTCACTTGAATCTGGCCAGTGTTTTCAGGGATTCCGTGTTTGTTCATACGCCGCGTAAAATGGTTACAGCACGCAACCTTGCCCAGCGTACCTATTTGGAACAGTTACGTCGCAATGAACTGGTTTTTGCCGTGGGACCTGCCGGCACAGGTAAAACATATCTGGCCGTTGCCATGGCACTTTCCATGCTACAACAGCATCGTGTAAAACGTATTATCCTTACACGGCCTGCAGTGGAAGCTGGAGAACGTCTTGGGTTTCTGCCTGGCGATCTTGTTGAAAAGGTCAACCCCTATTTACGCCCGTTGTACGATGCCCTGCACGACATGATGCCTCAGCCTAAAGTCGCCTCAATGCTAGAAACTGGTACTATTGAAGTGGCCCCACTGGCATTCATGCGTGGACGTACGCTCAACGACGCATTTGTTATTTTGGATGAAGCGCAGAATACAACTTTGGAACAAATGAAAATGTTTCTCACGCGTATGGGATTTGGTTCGCGTATGGTTGTAACAGGCGATACATCACAAATAGATCTTCCCTTACAACCAGGTTGGCAAAAACCACGTTCAGGGCTTATCCATGCAATGCATATCCTTACGGATGTCCCCGGTCTTGCCGTTCACTGTTTCACAAAAGCAGATGTTGTTCGTCATCCCTTAGTTGGAGCCATTGTGACAGCCTATGATCTCGCAGAAAAAAACGACGAGACCCACTAGCATAACAGCTCTTGCGCGTCTGTTGTATGCCAGGCACCAATGTGGATGGGGTTTGGCAGTACTTGTTGCTACGCTTTTCGTGTTGAGTCTTCTTGCAGGAGCAAACTTTGATAATGTGCCCCGTGTGTATGTAGCAGGACAGGTTGCGGATGCCGATGTCATTGCTGACCGAGATATACTTGTAGAGGATATGCAGGCTACAAAGGCTCGCCGTAAGCAAGTGCTGCAGATGCAGCCACCTGTCTATGACTTGAGTTTGGAACCGTATACGGTTTTTCAACAACGCATCGTCGAAATACTGCGTGCCACCATCAGGGGTGAGCAAAAATCTGGACAGGAGGCTGCCCTACATCGTCTGTCTGAAGAGTTGACATCACCAGTTGCAACCGAGGTTTTACCAGAACTTGCCCAGCCAGAGGTACAAACGTATCTCCTGAAAGTTCTCATGCCACAGATTCGCGAGCGCATGCTTGAAGGGTTGGTGGGAGATATACGGTCAGCAAGGGTAGGGCGTTCAGGCGTTATCGTGCGCAATCTTGATACTGGTACAGAGATTTTGCGACCAGATGTGGTCAATCTTCCTGATGTCCAATCCTATCTTGCCGAAATTGCATCACAGATCCGACGGGCTCCGACATTAAATGCGCAATCACGTAGGGCTATCAATATTCTCCTTTCAGCGATTATGCCTGCCTCGTTGACGTTAAATCGCGAGGCAACGCAGAAGCGTGGCAATGCCGTCATGGAACAGGTTGAGCCTGTTTATTACCAGATTCAAAAAGGGGAATTGCTGTTGCGCAAGGGAGAACGTGTTAGCCGCGAACAACAAATAAAGCTACAGACGCTTTATCAGTCCGCATCTGATCCCTTGCGGTGGGATATTGCCTTTGGTTGCTTCCTCTGTGCACTCATACTTTCTATTGGTTTTTTTGTCGCTCCCAGTGGTAAACCCGGTACTCCACTTAAATTTACTGATACCCTGCTTATTTCTCTGCTGCTTCTGCTGTTTGGCGTTGGTGCCAAAGGTGTGTATGTGCTTGGGATGCGCATGGACAGCCTATCTCTGCTCAACACTCTGGCCCTTGGCTATCCTGTAGCTGGAGCGGTTGGGCTGGTGGCTATGGTATTTGCAGCACGTCGCTACTGTACCATGGGGTTACTCCTTGCGTTATTTACTACCCTCATGTTTCAGGCATCCCTGCCACTCTTTCTATATCTGTTTCTCGGTGGCATGTTGACAACATGGCTTGTAACCAGCGCTCAAAACCGCCAAGATGTGGTCTGGAGCTTGCTTCCACTTTCTCTCGGGCAGGTATTGATTTGGCTTGGTGTGACCTTCATGGCCCAGAATCCTATTGAGGCCATGCCGACACAACTAGCGGCTGTACTCATAAACAGCCTGCTTTCGCTCATACTGCTGTTTGCCGTCAGTCCTGTTCTTGAATTATGCTTTGGATACAGCACACGTTTTCGACTAATGGAGCTCATGAGTTTGGAGCAACCTCTCATGCAGGAGCTCATGGTCACCGCGCCTGGAACGTATCATCACTCTCTCATCGTTGCTAATATGGTGGAGGCTGGAGCAAAAGCCATTGGTGCCAACAGCCTGCTGTGTAAAGTTGCTGCGCTATATCACGACGTAGGCAAACTAACATATCCCGGCTATTTTATAGAAAACCAGTTTGGTGGTCCAAACAAACACGACAAACTTGCACCTTCTATGAGTGCTCTTATTTTGCTCTCACATGTCAAAAAAGGAACAGAGCTAGCAGAACGCTATAATTTGGGCCGGGATATTGCAGATATTATAGGTCAGCACCATGGAACAAGACTCATCCGCTTTTTCTACCAAAAAGCACTTAATCTTGGAGAAAAACCACGCGAGTCAGACTACAGTTATCCAGGCCCTCGCCCTCAAACTAAAGAAGCTGCCATTCTTATGCTGGCAGATTCTGTGGAGGCTTCTAGTCGCACTCTTACTGACCCCACTCCTGCCAGAATTAAGACGCATATTGACACGATTATTAAGGGTATCTTTTCTGAAGGCCAACTGGACGAATCTGAGCTGACATTCAAAGATCTGCATTTTTTGAGCGAAAATTTTCAACGTATTCTCACTGGTATTTTTCATCAGCGCATTGCATATCCTGATACAAAATTGCCTGATACTGCACGTAATGATACAAAAAATTCTGTTAAAAACGGTTCGCACACGCAGACACAGCAACCCATGGCTTTGCCTGCGAGCATCAATCTCGACAAGCCTTCAGCAAATACAAATAAAACGGTAACTCTTACTTCCGGCATAGAACATGTTGTTGGCTCCATTGATGAAGGGAACAGCCATTCATGAAATCCACGTCGCCAGCGGAAAACTCGGTACGTGTCTGCGCCCTGTATTGTGGCGCAGCCTGGCTTTGTCCGTTGGATAAGCAGGCAGTGCATATGGTTTTGGAGGTCATGCTGGCGCAGGCAGTGGCAAGCAATGCCACCGATCCACCAGTGGCTATAGAATTGTTGCTAGTAGATGATTCGAACATTAGCAAGGCCAATCGACAATACATGCATTGCACTGGTCCAACCAATGTGCTTTCATTTCCTTGCGGCAAACACTGTGTCGGTACTCTTTTGCTTTCGTTGGACACGTTTCGCCGTGAGTGTCTGCTGTATGGTCAGGATTCATGTGAACATATTCTTCGGCTTCTGGCACATGGAATAGGCCATTTGTGTGGATTAGACCATGGTCCAGAAATGGATACTCTATGTTCTCAGTTGTTACAGGCAGCTAAAAAAAAACTTGCCTTATCCTAAGCATGTTGAGATGCCATGTTACTTTCAACTGATGTTGTTACCAACAGACCACTTGTTCTCCCTACCATCTGGCGTTTAACCAAGGTAACATCCTGTCTTGATACGGCCTTTAATCTTGCTTGCCGCAACATGCTCCCCATTTGGGGGAGCGTTCAGGTGTCTGAACAAACGGCTGGACGAGGCCAGATCAGACGTCATTGGCTTTCACCACCTGGCAATCTTTATGCCGCCGTGCGTCTGCCCGTTACATCTCCTTTCGACGGACCTGAAGCAGCTCCATTTACCGGCACACTGCTTGCTGAAGCGTTACATGCTGAAGGATGGCCAGTGTTGCTTAAATGGCCGAATGATCTAGTACTGCGTCACGAGAAAACAGGAAAACCTCTAAAGGTTTCCGGTACTCTTCTTGAAAAACGAGGTGATATTCTACTGGCTGGTATTGGTGTCAATATGGTTTGGGCACCAACACGTGAACAACTGCGCGACGATGCCTCACTTGAGGCAACATGCCTTGTTCGATATCCACGCTCCAATAAAAAAACTTTGCCTACGGCAGAGGCATTATGGCCACGCCTTGTAAGTCAACTGTTTTCAGCATATACTCAATTATACTCATCTATCAAAGATTGGAAAAAACACGCCGAATCTTTATTATTATGGCGTGGCATGCTGGTGCAACTGCGTGATGGAGAGCATAGCATCTGCGGCCGTGTGGCTGGTCTCGGGCCTTCTGGTGGCATTATGCTTGAACGTTTTGGAATACAAGAAGAATTTTGCAGTGGTAGTTTGCACCTTATCACAAACGAGAGCAATGATGGCAAATTTTGCGGCAATGCTGTCATTTCACAGCATGCCTGAATTGCATAGTTTAGTGTTTTTTTTTAACGCCAGCCTTATGCTGAAACTGAAGGGCTAATATTCATGGCCAACAAATCGTTTGCAGAAGTGCAGAAATTTTTGAAAGGCAAGGTAATACTTGTCGCCAATCGCGGCATTCCAGCTCGACGCATCTGCCGTTCCATTCGTGAACGTTTTGATGCCATTGCTGCCATGACCGCCACAGATGTAGATAAGACAGCTCCGGCAGCATCTGCGGCGCAGGAATTATTACTTTTAGGGCCAGAGCCTCGGGCATATCTGGATATTGACAGCATTATAGCCAAGGCACGTCAGCGTGGCGTTGTCGGCATACACCCAGGCTGGGGCTTTGCTTCAGAAGATACTCGTTTCCCCGAAAGATGTAAGGCAGCGAACATAACATTCATCGGGGCAACGGCAGAAGCCATGAATCTTCTTGGCAACAAGGTGCAAGCTCGGGATGTTGCCAGAAAACTTGGCATTCCCGTTGTACCAGGCTCAGAATCAGCGGTGGACATTCCTACTGCGCGCAAACTCATCAAAGAAATTGGCTTACCCATCATGCTCAAGGCTGAGGGTGGTGGTGGTGGACGCGGTATCTTTGCCATCCATAATGAGGCTGAATTGGAAGACGCTTTTTTCAAGGCTTCCACTATGGCCCAGGCATCATTTGGCAACCCCCGCCTTTTTGTTGAAAAATTCCTTTCTGATGTGCGTCATATAGAAATTCAAGTCATTGCTGATATGTACGGTAATGTTTTCGCTTTTGACGAACGCGACTGTTCCGTGCAGAGAAACCATCAGAAACTTATTGAAATCACGCCATCCCCATGGCCCGGCATTACACGCAAACTGCGTGACCGCCTCAAGGATTATGCTCGTCGGCTGGTTCGTGCTGTTGGTTATCATTCATTGGCCACAGTAGAATTTTTGATTACGGCGGACGGTACGCCATATTTGATTGAAGTGAACACTCGTCTACAGGTTGAACACGGTATCACTGAAAGTCGTTATGGCATTGATTTAGTTGAAGAGCAGATTGCAGTGGCATTTGGCGCAGCATTGCGTTTTCGTGAAGATAATTTGCGCCCATCATACTGTGCAATGCAAGTACGTATCAACTGTGAGAATCCACAAGATAATTTTGCTCCAAATTCAGGTCTTATCTCACGATATGTATCCCCCGGTGGGCCAGGTGTGCGGCTTGACTCCAATATCTGCGCCGGCTACGAATTTCCTGCGAATTATGATTCCGCCGGCGCTCTGCTTATCTCCTATGCTCCAGATTGGGAAAAAACTCTAGCCATCATGACACGCGCTCTTAATGAATACGCCATTGGTGGTATCAAAACGACTATTCCCTTTTTCCGTCAGGTACTCAAGCATCCGCTCTTTCGCAGTGGTAACATTAACACCTATTTTATCGCTGAACATCCCGAGCTGATGTCGTATACCGATCTGGCACCAGAGGGTGAACGCCTAGCAAAACTCGTGGCAGAGATTTCTGCAAAGGGGTATAATCCCTTTGTGCAGTTGGGGCAGTATCGTTCAATAGATACACCAGCACTTGGCGCATTCGCTCCTGTACTGCCGCCTGTTGATTCAGCGTTACGTCGTAAGCCATCACCCTATCCGCACGGAGATCGCAAAGCGACTCTCGATTTTATTCGCGACTCCGGATATGTGCATTTTACCGATACAACTACACGAGATCAGACGCAGTCCAATTCTGGAAATCGTTTTCGCCTTGCTGAAGACCGATTGCTTGGTCCTTATCTTGACAACGCCGGATTTTTTTCATTGGAGAATGGAGGAGGAGCCCATTTTCATGTGGCCATGTTGGCCAATATGACCTATCCCTTCAGTGAGGCTCGAGAGTGGAACCACTTTGCGCCTAAGACGCTCAAACAGCTTTTGGTTCGTTCCACAAACGTGCTTGGGTATACGCCCCAACCCCGCAATCTTATGCTCAAAACCGGCGAAATGATCTGCGACCACTATCAGGTTGTACGCTGTTTTGATTTCCTTAATCATGTTGAGAACATGCGGCCCATTGCCGAAGTGGTCATGAGCCGAAAGGATGTCATCTTTCAACCAGCACTCTCCATGTCGTACGCCAAGGGCTTTGATGTTAAACATTATCTTGATGTTACTGAATCCATGCTGTGCATGGTGGCAGACATCATGGGAGGTAGTCTTAAAGAAGCATCGCGCAATATCATTTTAGGTATGAAGGATATGGCCGGTATCTGTCCACCGAGATTCATGAAGGAAATTGTCACTGCGTTGCGCAAGGCTTGGCCGGAGCTGGTGCTGCATTACCACCGGCACTACACTGATGGCCTTTTTGTTCCTGCCTGTGGTGCGGCGGCTGCTGCTGGCACCCATATTATTGATGTGGCGCTTGGATCTTCTGTTCGTTCCTACGGGCAGGGTGATGTACTCGCCACTATGGCTTATATGGAGGATGAACTTGGACTCACCTGCAATCTGGATAAGAATGTCCTGCGTGACGCCAATTTTGTCTGTAAGCAGATCATGCCATATTATGACCGGTACTGCCCCACATATTTCAAAGGCATAGACTATGATGTGACACGGCATGGAATGCCCGGCGGAGCAACTTCCTCTTCACAAGAGGGCGCCATGCAGCAGGGATACATCCATCTTCTGCCATATATGCTGAAATTTCTTGAAGGAACACGTCAGATTGTTCGTTATCACGATGTAACACCAGGTTCACAAATTACGTGGAATACGGCATTTCTTGCTGTGACAGGTGCATGGAAGAGAGGAGGGGAAGAAGAAGTGCGCTATTTGCTCGAAGTATTGGGGCATGCCACGCGCACACCTGAAAATGAATTGACCGATGAAATGCGTCAGGCACGCTTGCATATTTACCGTGATTGTAATGATGCCTTCCGCAATCTTTTGCTTGGCAAGTTTGGCAGGTTACCTTTGGGATTCCCAGCGGATTGGGTGTATCGTAGCGCATTTGGATCAGACTGGAAGAACGCTGTAGCAAGTCGTACAGAGGTATCCCCCCTGGAATCACTGCCAGACATAAACTTGGCCGCTGAAGAAAAATCTTGTGCCGATATTTTAAAACGTCAACCCACAGAGGAAGAATTTGTTCTCTATCTAAATCATCCAGCGGATGCTTTGAAGACAATCCAATTTCGTGCACAGTTTGGTGATCCCAACAATCTTCCCTTGCACGTATGGTTTGAAGGCATGAAGGTGGGCGATGACCTCAATTTCAACGATAGTAGTGGCAAACCACACCATTTGCACTTGTTGGGGATTTCCCGCCCCAATCCGGCGGGCATGTCTGTTTGTCGCTATGTACTGGACTCAGAATTCCTCAACTGTGAAGTACAGGTCGCACGTCCGACGGGTACTGCAGGAACTGAAATCCTTATGGCTGATCCTGCCGATACATATCAGGTGGCAGCGCCCAGTAACGGAGATCTGTGGGTAATGTATGTGCATCCAGGGGATTTGGTAAAGGCAGGTGAAGAGCTATTTAACGTATCAATCATGAAGCAGGAGAAGGCTGTACTTGCACCTGTCGATGGGATTGTAAAGCGGGTGCTTAAGACTGCCGACTTCAAAGAAAGCAAAAAAATGGTTTCGGTCAAGGAGGGTGAACTTATTGTCGAATTGGGGCCAGTGCCTCGCGTTTGTCCCAACGAGGCTTGTGGCCAGCCCATTCCTATGGATAATACCACCTATTGTCCTTATTGTGGTACTCGTGTGCATTAGTGTATTGTATAAAAGGATGCGAGATTTTGTAGACAGTTTCCTTATGGCACTGTAAGATTACTTCAAATAGAACGGTTTTGTTTCCTAACCCGGAGGAAAACATGACTAAGACTTCCGCCAAGCCTGCACAGGCAAAAACCAAGGGCACTGCAACTGAAAATCATCAAAAAAAGTTGGTGCTTACTGGTGCCGACATCGTGCAGATTGGCCCAGAAGCGGAAATGCTCGTTGGTGGCAAAAATTACAACACTGCTCTCATCAGTCAAATTGAAGGCATACAGGCACCATACTTTCGTGCCATATCTTCTCTGGCTTTCCATCGTCTGATGGACGAAACTAGGGTTAAGGGGAGTATTGTCCGTAGCATAGTGGACCGGGAATACGGTCGCATAGATTGGAATGACCCTGAAATCAACGGAGATCCGGAATTTTTACAAAAATTTGTTCGCCAGCTTGGCAAGCAGATTCACGAGGCTGCAGCAGCAGATGGTGAGCCAGCCAAAATAAAGTTGCGCACTTTTGTGAACACCGTTGTTGATGGATTTGCCACATCACCAGAGGGTATCGATCAATTGCGCAAACGTTCTATCATGGTGCAATCTGCCATTCTTTCCGTTGATGTGCCACTAGATGTCGATGCCGCTGTACGCAATGCGTATCAGGCTATTTGCAAGGATAATGGGGATGACATGACGCCTGTGGCAGTGCGATCCTCTGCAGCGGGTGAAGATTCACGCAAAAAAGCATTTGCAGGCTTGCAAGATACATATTTGAATATGGTAGGCGAGGACAATGTTGTCGAAGCCTATCACTGGGATTGCGCTTCTGCCTATAATTTGCGTTCCATGACATACCGTCGAGAGGCTATACTTGATGCTTTGGCAAAGGCGGAAGAAACAGGAGATGAGAGTATTGCCGAAAACGCAAAGAAAGAATGGGCCATTGAAAACACTTCTCTTTCAGTTTGCATGATGCAGATGATCAATCCGGTTATTTCCGGTACTGCTTTTGCTGCAGATACCGCCACCGGCTGCCGTGGCACCGACCGTAAGGATCTTGTGAGCATTGACGCCAGTTATGGTCTCGGTGAGGCCGTAGTAGGCGGCAAGGTTACCCCTGACAAGATGTATGTGTTCAAGCGGGATGATGGTGGTGAAGTGGTAATCCGCCATATGGGCTGCAAAGATATGAAAATCGTCTATGACGAACGTGGTGGTACCAAGGAAGTGCCAGTTCCAGAGTTGGAGGCGTTACGTTGGGCGCTTTCCCTCAGCCAAGCCGAACGCGTGGCTAATGGTGTACGTGCTGTAAGCAAGGCCTACGGTGGCATCATAATGGATACAGAATTCTGTATTGATGCCAAGGATCGCCTTTGGTTTGTTCAGGCTCGTCCTGAAACACGCTGGAATGAAGAACTGGATCTGCACCCGACAACTATTTTCATGCGTCGGCGTGAAGTAGATCCAAAAGCGGCAAAAAATGCTGAAGTGTTACTTGTCGGCAATGGTGCATCGCGTGGGGCGGGGCAGGGCACTGTTCGCTATTTACGCTCAGCTCTTGAGATGAATAAAGTATCCAAGGGTGACGTACTCGCTGCAGAGCGAACAGATCCGGATATGGTGCCTGGCATGCGCGTGGCTTCGGCCATTATGGCGGACGTGGGGGGCGACACAAGTCATGCCGCAATTACTTCACGTGAACTTGGTATAGCTGCAGTTATTGGCATTCAGCATTTGGATGTCCTGCGGGCCTTAGATGGTGCGGAAGTAACAGTAGATGGGACACATGGAAGGGTGTATCGTGGCCTCCTGCCCCTGCATGAAGTTGGTGGCGAGATGGATGTATCCAAGTTGCCCATCACTAAAACCAAGGTTGGCTTGGTGCTGGCTGATGTGGGGCAGGCGCTCTTTCTTTCGCGTTTGCGTCAATTCAAGCAATTTGAGGTCGGTCTGCTTCGCGCTGAGTTTATGTTGGGCAATATTGGCGTACATCCAAAGGCGTTGGAGGCTTTTGATAACGGGGAATTGGACACGGTCGTACAGGCAAAGCTGAAAGAGCTGGAGGACAAACTTTCAAAGATTCTGCGCGAGCAAATGGCTGTAGGCCTCATAAGTAATACATTTAACCTTCGCGAGTATGTGGGTGAAGTGACGGGGCTCGCGGCCGAAGTCGAAGGCCTGGCAGAATCTGCTAATGAGCATAATGCAGAAGAACTGTTGTTGCAGCACCGTAAGATGCGTGAGCTGGACAATAAAATTGATCAGCATATGGAACGTGCCACACGACGTTTAGAAATACTTAAAACCTCTAATGATTTAGCTGAACATGTACGTATCATAATGGGCTATGACGATGAACTCGCGCTGCTCAACCCCAATGATCCTGAAGCCGCCAAGCGCGCTTCGGAAATTGAGGCCAGTGTTGAGGCCCATGTTCGTGGTATACAGGAACTTCCCGTAGTTTCTCGTGTACTTTCGGAAATCAATCGATTGCGTAAGGAAGTTAGCTTACGTTCTGGTTTGAAGAAGGAAATGGATAATGTCCGAAATCTACCGGAAAAAATTCGAACTCTCATCAAATCCCGTGGTTTCCGTACTGGCAAAGAGCATTATGTCCAAACTCTAGCGCAGAACCTCGCACTTTTTGCCATGGCATTTTATGGCAAGCCTATCACTTATCGTACAACGGACTTCAAAAGCAATGAGTACCGAAATCTGTTGGGCGGTAATCTCTTTGAACTCATGGAAGCCAACCCCATGTTGGGCTATCGCGGCGTGTCGCGTAATATCCATGACTGGGAGATTGAAGCATTTAAACTTGCACGAGGTATGTATGGCGGTTCCAATCTACGCATGATGTTACCCTTTGTGCGTACTTTGGAAGAAGCACGGTCCATGCGGACATATCTTGAGCAAGTTCATAAGCTCAAGAGTGGTCAGGATGGCCTAAAGATCATACTTATGTGTGAGATACCATCCAATGCCATACTCTCCAAGCAGTTCATTGCGGAATTTGATGGTTTTTCTATCGGTTCGAACGATATGACTCAGATGGTACTTGCCACAGACAGAGACAATGCAAGGCTGTCTCACATCTACGATGAAGAGGATCCGGCTGTCGTATGGTCGATCCTTTCCAGCATCTTCACAGGACAAAAGCACGGTAAAAAGGTCGGTTTCTGCGGACAAGGTGTTTCTAACAGTATCATTTTGCGTGGATTGGTAGCTATTGCCGGCATTACATCAGCTTCTGTGGTACCGGATACTTATTTCCAGACTGTCTTCGATATTGCCGCTGTTGAGGCAGATAATCTTACGGCGAAAGATTTGGGCAAATGGCTCGCACAACAGCACCATAAGCGTCTTGCAAATCTTATGGAAAATGCTGGCTATGGACATATTCTCAAGAAGTATACTGAACCGCAGGATATGTTGGAATGGTATGAAGGGGAATTGCAGCGGCGACATGAGCAGTTCCGTGAACATCTTGATACTCCTAAGGAATCATTCTACCGGGCAGAGCTTGAGGGATTCCGTGCATCTTTTCATAAACCGGTTATATACGCCACATGGAATTGGGACGAAACTGTTGAAGATGCCTTACACCATGCCGGTTTTGCATCCTTTGAGGAACAATTTGCCGCTATGGAAGAATCTCGCAGACTGAATGATTAACGTGATGATGCTCTAAAATTGAGCAGCTTTAATGACTTACGCAGAGGTGTGGCAAATGCCACGCCTCTTGCTTTTTCAAAGTTTTCACACATATTTTAGAAGAAAAATAAAATACCCTAGCTCATTACATTGTTTTGTCTTCTGTATCTCCATGAGTTGTTTTCTTATCTGATTCCTCTGTATAGATATAATGCAATACACATGCTAATATAGCCACTCCCAAGGATATAAAGCGCACATTCCAAATGGAATCGCTCACTGTGGCAATGCTCACAGCAATACAGAGAAGTACAAGAGACGCAACGAGAAGAAGTAGCTTGGGTTTAATCTTTTTGACACGTTTAAAAAACCATTGGGGAATGTCTGTAAATTTATAAACTATCAATGGAATAATAATAAAAATAACAATAAAAGTGTACAAATCAATGTCCATTCGCTTCTCCATATTGTTTTAGCTGAAGTTCAAGCAGTTTTCAATTTCTAGGCTGTTTTAGGGGATATTGCAATTTTTTTTCATCGCGTAACACGATGTAATTTATTTGTGTATCGTTAAATAACTTAACGATCATTTTGAGAAGATTGTCTTGCCAGAGATACTTGACAGGGGGGGGGTGTAAAGCTATCCAGAGTAAAAGCGATCTATATGACGCTTCAATGGTATTTGTATGAAAACGCTTAATTTGGAGGAAAAAATGGGCTACAATGTGAGTGTTGATACGGAAAAATGTGTCGGCTGTGGTGAATGTGTGGATGTGTGCCCAGTGGAAGTTTATGAGATTAAAGATGGCAAATCTAGCCCTGAAAATTACGAAGAATGTTTGGGATGTGAATCTTGCGTAGAAGTTTGTGAATCTAATGCCATTACAGTTGAAGAAAGCTAGTCAAGAATGACTGCATACAGTCAGCTTTAGCTACGAATTGTATCAGGTTATTGTGCCGTCCGGCGTACTCACCGGACGGCACGTGTGCAAATAAAGTTTACTCTATTTGATCTCCTTATCATTACGAATTACCATGATATCAGATCTAGATTCTATTTTTGCTCAATATGAACTATTGCGAAATGAAACAGATAACCTTTTTAAGCGAGTTGTAGACGCTTATCCTCAATGCGTTTCCTGTAGAGAGGGGTGTACAGACTGTTGTCATGCTCTTTTTGATCTTTCACTCGTCGAGGCTATGTACATCCACAATGCTTTTGAAAATACCTTTGGTTACGGTCCTGAACGTTCAGCGATCTTGCAACGCGCATCTGAGCTGGATCGGCAGTTGACACGCCTTAAACGCGACTTTTTTCGTGCGGAAAAGGATGGAGAATCTCCAACTGTCATTATGGAACGTGCGGCACAGCTAAAAATTCGATGTCCCCTGCTTAGTGAAGAGGATACATGCCTCCTTTACATTGCACGACCAATCACTTGCCGCGTGTATGGTGTGCCGACATCAATAGCAGGGGAAGGACATGTGTGTGGTTTTTCTGGTTTTGAAAAAGGGTGTGGCTACCCAACTGTTAATATGGATAAGATTCAGGATAGGCTTTTTGAACTCAGTCGTAAACTTACTGAAGCAGTTCATAGTCGTTTCACTGAATTGCCAACAGTATATGTGCCTCTTTCAATGGCTTTGTTGAATCGATATGATGAAACATATCTCGGCATAGGTGTCGAAAAAAAGGAAGATGATTGGCGCTAGACTGGAAAAACAATTCCCCTTAAAGGAGTCTGAATGTTTGGCAGCATTCCTGCAACCGTTTTTCGTGACGGTACACCGCAATCACTTAATGAAGAACAGGCGGTGATGAAACGTGAAATATATGAAAAAATGAATCCACGTCGGCGCAAATTCGTTGATCGTATTGGTTACGATAATTGGGATCCATTTCAGAAACCTAATGACCCCCTAGATCTTCGTACGGACATAACAAGGCGTACAACACAGCAGCTTGTCAATGAGTTTCTGCATTACGCAGCTCAAAAGGGAGAACACGGCAAAGATTATGCTAAAGGTGTAGTAGAGTGCGCACTTGGAGTCGTTAATAATGATGAAAAATATCTCGGCATTTTTGATTTTTGTAACTGGTATTATGATCTCCTGAAAAAAGAGGGGCATCTTATATGAAAAAACGATATGACGATTTAGATACCTATATTAAAGACCTTAAGGCTGAGATAGCAAAGAATGACCAATGTGCTACGCATTATTATAATCTTGGACTAGCACTTTTAACAAAACGTGATTTTGTAGCTGCAGAAGAGGCATTTCTCGAAGCTGTGCGCAATTCCCCTCATTTGGCAGAAGCTTATGTACAGCTAGGTGGAATTTGCCTTGAACGTGGAGACTTGGATGGATGCCTACGTTACAATGAAGAAGCAGCCAATTGTCGAGCCAAGTTTCCTGTACCTTTGAGTAACATAGCATTTGTGCACTTACAACGAGGTGAACCTGACAAAGCCATAACAGTTTTGCGAAAAGCACTCAAATGGGATCCCAAATTTGTACAGGCGCAAAATGCATTAGCAACAGCGCTGTACATGAAGGGCGAGTATCAAGCATGCGAACGCGCCTGCCAAGAGGCAATCAAATTAGAACCATCTTTTGCTCCGGCATGGAACAATTTAGCCTTGGTACTCTTTGAACTGGAGCGTTTTGAAGAAGCTGATGAGGCAATTCAGAAAGCGAAGGAATTGGGTTTTGATGTCCCAGAAGGGTTAATTGAAGAATTAAGAATGCGTGCGCATCGTCAACCATGAGATCGTACGTTTATAATGTTTTGATACCGGAGACATTTATTGATTGGCATTTTGCTTGACTGATACACTGCCACTGGTGAGTTCTGTAAGCGCATGAATAAAAGCTATCGTACTTTCTCCAGGGAGTCGTATCACTACATTGACATCAATTTGATAAATTTCAGATTCAATTCGTGCTTCATAGACAGGCAATATTCGACGTAGGCTATCAAGATATGCATATGCAATGCTGAAGGTGAGTGTGTTTTCTTGTACTCGCTGGCAAACAGGTAATGTGCTCAAATTGTTACGTACACTCTCTTGGTAAGCTCTCATGAGACCGCCTGTTCCTAGCTTCACTCCGCCAAACCAACGACTGACAACGAAACAAACTTCACCCACTGAACCGTGTAACAAAAGTTGTAGCATTGGGCGTCCAGCGGTACCATGTGGTTCACCATCATCAGAATATCCAATGAGAGCTGTATCCCCTGGAGCTCCTGCTGCATAGGCCCAGCAGTTATGTGTAGCATCAGCATACTTCCTACGAATCTGTTCGATAAATGCTCGGGCTGTTTGAGGATCGGGCGTATGTGCGCAGTGTGTCAAAAATCGGCTACGACGAATAAGAAACTCAGTACAATGAGGTTCTTTGAGAGACACATTGGGGACTTCATAGCGTTTCATGAGAAGACCTCGTCGTTTTCTTGAACATTTGCTTGAATACTGCATCTGGGGAGGACATGAAAAGGCAATCACTATTGAAGGTATGATGTGTACTCACTGTGCTGAGACTGTAAGGAGAGCACTTACTACATTGGATGGTATTTCGAAGACAGCCGTAAATCTTGCAGCTAAATAATCCATTGTCTAACGAGTTGATGTAATAGTGGATGAAGTCGTGCATACAGCCGTAACTCAGGCCGGGTATGCGGTAGTATCCATTACCTCCTAAGTTAGATATGAACCGAAATACTAAAGGAATAATGCCCGCCTTGTCCATGATGACGAGCGGGCATTATCTTCATAAATCAGACCCCCGAATGATCAACAAGGGTAGGACATAAGCTTCTATTCAGCCTCAAAAACGTATTCCTCCATCTTGTCGTTAATAGCACTGATGACCATTGCCATCATAGCAGCTAAACGAGCCTTGGCATGATTATTAGGCAGTGTTCCACCATTGGTCTGGGCAGTTTGATCTGCAATTCGTTGGCAAAACAGTTCAGGGCATTCTGCTTGTCGCTCATGTGCAAGTAAGGGCATATACTGAACGAAAGGGCCATCAACAAAAGCCGTAACTTCAGCATCGCTAGGTTGTGGTGTTGCATCAATTGCTAACAGATTACTGGTTTGACGTAAATAGCCAACAAGTACACTGTTTGGTGCGTATTGCATTAGTCCGGCAGTAACAACAGCGTGGGTAAACGCCCGCCATTCGTTACAAAACACAGCAGCCCCTTCCCCATGGAGATATTCTTTAGGCATCTGCGCGCTACGCGCCATAGCAAGGATATCATCCCTTTTGCTGTTGAGTTGGAAGAGAATACAGGCTGCTTCGATACCGCGTTGTGCGCTGAGCTTTTTCTTGTCCATCAATTTGTACCGATTTTCACTGCGTTATTTGCGGTATCAAAACAAAAATCTTCATAGCCGGCTGCGCGTATACGGCAGGCAGGGCATACACCACAACCATATCCCCAGGGATGGCGCTGCCCCCGTTCTCCAAGATAACAAGTATGGCTTTCCTCAAGAATAAGGTCCACAAGTGCATCGCCACCAAGCTGCCGTGCCAAACGCCAGGCGTCTGCCTTGTTGCGCCACATGAGTGGCGTGTGCAAAACATAATTAGTATTCATTCCAAGATTAAGGGCTGTTTGTATGGCTTTTATGCTGTCGTCACGACAATCAGGGTATCCGGAGTAGTCGCTTTCACATACTCCCAGTACAATATGACGTATATGACGAGAATAGGCCCATATGGCCGTGTTCATAATAAAGAGTAAATTTCGTCCAGGTACAAATGTATTGGGTGGGATTGTCTGCCCATACTCATGTATGGGAATATTTGCGGTTAAAGCAGTAGCCGATGTATGTCGGTAAATATCCAATGAAAGAAGGCTATCTGTGCCTAAGCGTTTATCCCATTCCGGGTTAAGAGCTTTAATGCCTTTACGCAGACGTTCACGGCAACTAAGTTCCACGGCGTGGCGTTGCCCATAATCAAAACCCAATGTCAGCACCGTACCAAAAATACTGAGTGCCCATGCAAGACAGGTTGAAGAATCTTGGCCTCCTGAAAAAAGCACGACAGCCTGTTGATCATGGAGGTGTGTAATACTTCTACTCATTTTTCCACAGGCCAGAAAGGAGAGGGGCGGGCCGGGGCATAGCCCGCTGTAAAAGCATCCATTAATGTTCCAAAAAGGACACGATTACGGGGTTTGATATCTTGGACTATCAGATTGTTTGCAGAGAAAAAACGACGTGACTGACGATTGCCAATATAAGTATTTCGAGCAGCTGGCATTGTGAGGATGTGCCCCCACATGCCGCGGCGTTCGGCAATGGCTTTTATTTGGAGCATACGCAATCGTTCTATAAAGTGCTCGTTGAGCCCTTTATGTGGATAGACATAGGCGGCACCTCTTGTGATCATGAATTCACTGAGCGAACGTCCATCAGGTAAGATCACGTCGGCAATAAAACGACCATAGCGGTCTTTCTCCTGATCATCCACAGCTATAAGACGCACTGTCTTACCACGTGCAACAGATGTAAGTTCCTCAAGAGCTTCCCGTGAGTAATATTGAGGTTTTTCTTTTCCATTGTGCAATTCTGGAGTATCAATACCCGCTAGACGCACAACACGTCTGTCTGTAAGCTTGACTGTATCACCGTCGAAGCACAAGGCTATAACTCCACTTTTCAATTCACCTTGGCATACCGCTAGGGACGGAGCAAAGGCAATGATACACAAGCATACACAGGCGATATATACTAATAAATGCGGTCGTAAATTAGTGAACATTATTGCTTACCGTTCCCGATGCTACATTTACACAATGGAAACAGTCCCATAATGCAACATTCAATCAAGGAACCTAATTCTCGTAATATGAACGCAGTGGTTGACTGCGAACTGGATGGCGAAGCTTACGCAGTGCTTTAGCTTCAATTTGGCGAATACGTTCACGCGTAACGTTAAACAATTTTCCCACTTCCTCCAGAGTATGATCGCTCTTTTCTGCGATGCCAAAACGCTTGCGCAATACCTGTTCTTCGCGTGGTGTCAGATCAGCTAATACAGCAGCAAGCTGTTCAGAAAGCTTCGTATTGATAACTTCCTCGGCAGGCGCAACTGCCTTTTTATCTTCAATGAAATCACCCAGGCTTGAATCTTCTTCATCGCCAATGGGAGTTTCTAAAGAAATAGGTTCTTTGGCAATTTTGAGGACCTTTTTTACCTTTTCAACAGGGTAATCCATACGTTCTGCTATTTCTTCGGGCGTAGGATCGCGCCCCAGCTCCTGCACAAGATAGCGCGAAGTGCGGATAAGTTTATTGATGGTTTCAATCATATGAACAGGAATACGTATAGTTCTTGCCTGATCTGCAATAGCGCGGGTAATGGCCTGGCGAATCCACCATGTAGCGTATGTGGAAAATTTATATCCGCGTTGATACTCAAATTTATCCACAGCTTTCATAAGACCTATGTTACCTTCCTGAATGAGATCAAGAAACTGTAATCCTCGATTTGTATATTTTTTAGCGATGGAGACAACTAGACGGAGATTGGAACGAATCAATTCCTGCTTAGCACGCATGGCTGCAGTGTTTCCACGTTTTATGCGCCAGAGTACTTCCTCCAAGTCGTTAACATTATGACAGCATTTTTCCTGTAGACGTGAAAGTATTTCTATTTTTCCAACAATCATTTCTTTGAAGGAAAAAAGCTCATCCACACTGAAGTTAAGATCACGTGCGGCATTAACAGGCGAAATTTCTCGTTTATCCAGACCGTCAAACATGGTCTGTATTTCGGCTTGTGTACGTCCAGTGGAAAGAATGTACGCCGAGAGATCTCGTTGACAGTTATGCATTTGACGAACATAGTCTTCCACTGTTTCAATGATGCGATCAATAAGGGTTTTTTCTAATTTGATATCGCGAAGACGTGTAACAATTTCTTCTTTATAACTGATAATTTCCTTTTGAATTGCAGTGACACGGCGTTCCATGTTGGCACACGCATCAAGTTTTTTATATACTCGACGTTTTTTCTTATAGATTTGTTTGATTTCATCAAGCAAGAGAATAACGCGAGAACGCTGACTCATTTCATCTTCACTTGGATCATCTTCTTCAATTGTCTTGACAACGTCTTTTAGTTTAATGCGGTTCTGGCGGAGATCTTCGCCAACATTGATGAGTTCTTCCACAGCCACAGGCACTTCTACCAAGGCGTAGAGTACATCCTGTTCCCCCATCTCAATTTTTTTGGCAATGACGACTTCACCATCACGATCAAGCAGAGGCACGGCACCCATTTCACGCAAATACATACGCACAGGATCTGTACTGCGTGAAGAATAATCGGCAGATTCCTCATCTTCAGAGAGATCTAATGTTGTTTCTGCCAAATCTCCATCTGTTTCAGCGGCAGCGGCAGATATTTTTTTACCGTCTTTTTCTGAATCAACGATGACGATCTCAAGTTGTTCAAAAATGCCAATAATTTCCTCGAACTGTTCAGGGGTATTCATTTCAACGGGTAGGGCCTTGTTGACCTCTTCAAAGGTCAGAAATCCCGCTCCCTTGCCTTTGGTAATGAGGGATTGTATCTGCTGGATATCTTTAAGATTGCTCATGCCCATTCTCCAAAGTCTCCTTAAGTGCCCGAAGATAGTCCAAGTCGGCTTCAAAGTCACCTGTATTTATATTGGCTCGCAGCGCTGCTGCAAGAGATGAAGACTGTGCTGTCCTGTAATAATTGTCCATTGATCGACGTAATGATGCAAGTTCCTTATCCCCGTTGTCGTTGCGCGGGGGTGCTTCCGGGCCTCGACACAGACTCCAGAAATTTTTCTCACGCTGATCAAGTTCTTGAAATACTTCGTCAGAAGATGTTGCCTCCAGTTTGTCCCATAGCCGTCGAGCCACATCGGAACGCAGGGCAAGATCAGCGCCCAAGGATTGCACGTCTGCCATGCGATGTGGATAACGCACGGCAAACATCATGATTTCACGATCGCGGATATTTTGCCGGGAAAGACTCCCAGTGTCGCGTGAGATACCTTTCCTTCCATGTTTTATACGTTCATTGGAGATGCCTTGACGCAGATCTGCTTCAGATAGCTGCAGATGCACCGCCAATTGTGAAATATACGGACTGACAAGCTCAGGTACCTTTACTTGGAGGAGAAAATTGCGAGCCCATTCGACAGTTTCACGAGGAGCCAAGGCTTTTAGAACATCCACACAAAAACACAGACCATCTGGTGCTTGTGACTGCAATAGTTCAAAGGCATCTTGCCCTTGATTCCGTAAAAAGCTGTCAATATCTTCCCCTTCAGGCATAAGAACAACTTTGCAGGAAAGGCCACGAGTCAACAACAACTCACAGGATCGTAATGCAGCTTTACGTCCAGCACGATCACCGTCAAACAGCAGGATAAACTGCGAGGTAAAACCAGAAAGGCGCTTGATCTGATCCTGCGTAAGAGAAGTACCCAATACCCCTACGGCATTATCGTAGCCAAACTGGTGCAATGTGAGCACATCCATATAGCCTTCGGTCAACAATGCTCGACCCTTTGTGGTGATACCACGCCGAGCCTGTGCCAAGCCATAGAGATGCTCACCTTTTTTATAAATAGGTGTATCAGGACTATTGATGTATTTTGCCTCTTGCTCCATGCGGATAATTCGTCCACCAAAAGCAATAATATGATTAGAAAGGCTCTTAATGGGAAAAATAAGACGTCCACGAAAGCAGTCATAAATCCTTCCACGTTTCGAGCTGTTTACCAAACCAGCCTTGACTGCCATGTCAGTATCAACACCAGCCCTGCGCAATGCATCGACAAGAGATTGCCATTCCCTGCAAGCCCAGCCCAAACCAAATCGCTGCACTATATCGTCGCTCAGTCCTCGTTTGGCTATATATGCACGGCATTCTTCTGCTTCAGAACTATGTAATGCTTGAACAAAATGATTGGCCGCAAAAGCATACAACTGTATTATTTGCTGCCGCAAAGAACGCTCTTGCAATCTGTTTTTTTCATACTGACTGTCAGAGTGCTCGTGGGATAAGTTAATGCCTGCTTCTGCAGCTAACTGTTCTAGGGTCTCCTTAAAATTCAGTCCATTGATCCGACTGTAAAAATCAAATACATCGCCGGAAGCATGGCAACCAAAACAATAAAACATCCCCATCTCCTCATTGACAGAGAAGGATGGTTTTGTTTCCTGGTGAAAAGGGCACGGAGCAACCCATCGGTGTCCGTTGGGTTTCAACTCAACATAACGGCGTACGACATCGACAATATTAAGCCGTTCTTTAATGACGCGTATGGTATCTTTAGAGGACAAATGCATGGCGACACCAGACTGCGATTCAACGCAAATGAACAATAGTCATGCCGTCACCACCACGATCTTCCGGCGCTGACTTATAGGAATCTACTGCCGAAAACGAACGTAAAAATTCATGAACTTGACGACGTAACGCTCCTGTGCCGCGACCATGTACAATTTCTACTTCTGAAAAACCCGCTAATAAAGCGTTATCCAAAAAACGTTCCAATTCCGCAAGTGCGGAATCCACTCTCTGCCCACGTAAATCAACAGTAAGGGCCGCTGATCCATTTTTCACGCTGCCTAGAACAAAACCGCTCCCCGGTCGTTGAGCGGCATTCTTTCCTCCAGGCATACGTATATCTTTGATGTCTGCCCAAAGGCGGACGCCGTTCATATCTAAACGAATGCGATCACGGCGTTTATCAACATCTGTAATAATGCCACGCTTGTTAAAGACAGTATGAAATACTTCCTGTCCAGGCACTACAGTTGCCACTTCTGGCAGGATTGAAGGGGTCTTGCCAGTATGATCTGGTAGAAGTGAGGTGCGCAGACGTGAAAGTTCTTTGAGAGCCTGTTTGTGCGATAGTTTGTCTTCTTTCCACGCTCGCATAAGTTCAGCGGCATGTGACCGGATTTCGTCGCACAATAGCGAACGCTCTTTTTCGAGTTTTTCACGCAGTACGCGGGCTTGCTGCTGTGCCTTGTGCTGTTCCCTGGCCAACACTGTAAGCTCTTCTTCCCGGCGCGCTGCAAGGGCATTGAGCCGTGCAATAATTGGAGCGGCATCTTCCCCGTTTTGAAGTAGATAGTGTTCGGCCCGGCGAAGGACTGATTCCGGCAAGCCATGTTCTCGTGCCACATCCAAAGCGAGGCTGGCACCTATCTGATCATAAGCCAACTTGAACAATGGTTTGTGGTTGTCTGGATCAAAGAGCATAGATGCTGCCCGAGCTCCATCGGATGATAATGCATAATTTTTAAGGGAAGGGAAATGCGTTGCAGCCAACACAAAAGTATGCTTGTTCAATAATTCGTCAAGTACCGCCTGAGCCAGTGCTGCCCCTTGAGCAGGATCCGTACCTGCTCCAAACTCATCCAGTAACACAAGACTGTTGGCATCTAAATGTTTCCATGCTTTGCCCAGATGTTCTATTTGGGCGGTAAAAGTGGAAACATTATCAACTAGGCTTTGCTCATCACCAATAAATGCGTCCATGCGACCGAACCATGGAAGATGTGACCCTGGTGCCACCGGTACTGGCAAACCACATAATGCCATGGCTGTAATGATGCCAAGAGTCTTGAGACAAACTGTCTTACCACCCGCATTGCCTCCAGTAATAATCAGGGCTCTTTCTCCGGGTCGAAGAATTATGTCTATCGGACGTACCATCGCCTGTGCCTGGGCCAATACGGAATCATGCACAGGAGTTGCCTTTGTTGTACCCATGTGGCTGAGTACAAGCAGCGGATGCCGGGCATGAAGGAGGCTGATCCCTTCATTATCAGGCGTTAATGGTAATATACGACCGTCAAAAAAATATGCAAGGCGACGAGCAGCCTGCAAAACATCCAGTTGGGTTAACAAATCCAGAGCTGCGCACGCGCCTGGAAGTTCTGCATACAGAAGATCACGAAGATACGTTAAAATATTACGTTCTTCTTCACGTTCTTCACGCTTTAACTCCTGTAATCGATTATTGATTTCCACCAGAAAGAGAGGTTCAAAGTAACACGTTTCTCCTGTCTGTGACCAATCGTGAATAATGCCCTGCATGCGGCCCTTGTAGCTTGCTTTAAGGGGTAACACATAACGGTCTGATGAAAGTGTAATAAATTCGTCCTGCAGATATGCAACTATGTTATATTGCTGAGCGAAATCTTTGACTTTGTGCAGACAACGCTGATGCAGTTGCCGTAATTCCGCACGGAGTCGGTAGAGCTCTGGCGAACTTTCGTCACGCAGCAAACCATCATCTGAAATACAGCGCAACAGGGCTGCTGTGAGCTGTGCAGGCACAGGTGTGCTTTCAGATAACTGAAGAAGGTGCGGCCATCGTTTAACACCATCTGGGACCGCTATTGAGGCATGAGCCTCCTTTGCCAGGCACAAGACCTCGCGTAAAGCCCAGAAGGCATCAATATCAGGAGAGAGGCGCTGTCCTGCTTTACTCTTTGCAGCAGCAAACAGTGCACTGATGTCAGGAAATGCAGTAAGATTGAAAGCCGAATTACCTTCTGCAGAACACTCCGACCAATAGCAAAATTCTTCATAGAGATGTGCCGCATTCTCTACAGCAGCAACATCCATGAGGGGAAGTAATGCTAAAGCTTGAGCATGACCCGCGCTGGAAATACACAAAGCCGCAAGATGTTCTTTGATGCGGTGAAACTCAAGGGCTTGGAGCGTTCGGGCATGAATCATACACCGTTTGCCTCAATATTCATTTATGAAGTTATTGTAGGCGTTGTTTTACCTGTGCAGAGAGGATCTTGCCATCTATCCTGCCCCTATAGCGGGCCATGATAGTATTCATAACCTTTCCTATATCTTTGGGCGATGTGGCACCTACTTCTGCAATAGTTATATCAATAATTGAAATGAGCTCTTCAGGCGTAAGGGGTTTGGGCAGATATTGTTGTATAATATCCAGCTCGGCATTTTCTTTGTCAGCCAGATCCTTACGATCTGCTGCAATAAATTGTTCAATGGAATCCCGACGTTGTTTAGCTTCCTTGAGAATAAGGTCAAGCATTTCTTCGTCGGAGAGCGTACCACCAGGACGCTTGGTATCAACAAGGCGATTTTTTACAGCGGTTTTAATCAAGCGCAGCACAGAAACCCGTACGGTTTCCTTAGCTTTGTATGCCTGTAAATAATCCATCTCAATTTGTTGAAAAAGAGAATTACTCATGAATGTAATCTTGGTTAAATGGTGAAAAGCAGTCAGTAATTGACATAGAAAAGACAAAAAGCGGGAAGCCGAGAGGGGCTTCCCGTATGGCAAAAAACAAACAGTTCCTGCAATGACATGCAAAAACAATAATGTTTATCAGGCCATGTTCAGTTTTCTAATTTTTTTCATCAGCCGCTTATGGGCAGCAGCTTTCTTTTTTTTGCGCATTACACTGGGCTTTTCGTAATGCTGACGTTTTTTCATTTCAGAAAGAATGCCAGCTTTTTCGACTTGTTTCTTAAAGCGACGTAATGCGATGTCAAAATTATAATCGTCTTCGCTAAGAAAAACACCTGGCAAGAATATCACCCCCCTTGGCAAAGGGCTTTCTAGTAAAAATAGAAGCCAAATTCATATACGAACTAAAGACAGAAAGCAAGCTTGAAATGGGAAAAAATACTAGGCCCGGAGCAGCCGTATCAAGCATGTAAGATTCAGTAGGGTTTGTACTCAATTAAGGGCGTCTTTAAGCACCTTACCAGGATGAAATTTGATGACCTTAGAAGCAGGAATGGTCAAGGATTCACCCGTACGAGGGTTACGACCCTGACGAGCTTTACGAATTTCAACTGAAAATGTGCCAAGCCCTGTAAGAACAAGCTTGGATTCCTGTACGAGTGTGTCCTTGGCACAGGCAATAAATACATTGAGTGCACGTTCAGCAGATGCCTTTGTAAGATTGGCTTTGGTACTAATGTTGTTTACCAAATCGCCCTTAGTCATGAGTACATCCTCCTGAAAAAAAATATTACTTCATTTGTGGCCAGTATTATGCGATTGGGCAATCGCAGACAGCCTTTTGAAAGAAATCATTTTATGATGTATTGTCAAGATGCAGAGCCCAAAATTTGGCCATGTTGTGAAAATCAGTCACAGAAAGAGCTTCCGGGCGCAGAGTTGCATCTATGCCAGAACTGGTTAGGGCTTCCATTAAACCAGGTTGTCTGAGATGGCGGAAAATATTTCCAAGCTGTTTGCGCCTCTGCTGGAAACATATCCGCAGGAGTTTGGCAACGACGTCTGGCCTTGTGGGTCGATTTTTTAGTGAAAGTGGCGTGAAGGAGAGCACTGCAGAATTGACCTTGGGGGGAGGGAAAAATGCCCCAGGCTTCACAAAAAATTCCAAATGTGGCTGAGCAAAACTCTGCACCCAGACCGAAAGGGCACCATAGTGCCCTGTACCGGGGCCTGCCGCCAAACGTTGACCAACTTCTTTCTGCACCATGAAAATTGCGCGTTGCCAACCTGTAGCGCGTGACACAATATCCCAGATGAGTGGGGATGCTATATTATAGGGAAGGTTGCCAACAATTTTCCAAGTACATTGCGGCGTAATACGCTGCCATGGAAAACGCAGGGCATCCATGAGTACCGATTGCGTATGCTGTTTTGCCAGTCGTTGTCGCTCTGCCGCCCAGTAGGAATCCTTTTCAAGCAAAAGCAAACGGCGATGGGGCTGTGCTTCAAGAGCACAGGTAAGCGCTCCAGGCCCAGGGCCTATTTCAATGATGCAGTCCTCTGCCTGAGGCAAAAGCAATGCGGCAATACGTCTACAGATAGTTTTCTGACAGAGAAAATGCTGACCAAGACTTTTCTTGGCTGCAGGAGATAACGCAGTTACTTCGTCAGGAGGATGCATGGCTCATGGTCGGTCAAAACGGTCAAAATTCATAACAAGGCCAGCCCGTCCCTGCGTAGCTGAACGAAGTGCTGTAGAAAAACCAAATAATTTTTGCAAGGGGGCTGTACCACGCAGCAATTTGCGTCCATTGTGCTCTTTCATATCGTCAACCTTGCCATTGCACGAGGTAAACAGCCCAATAGCCGCGCCCAAAAAATCTTCTGGAACAGTGATTTCGACGTTCATGATTGGCTCAAGGAGAACAGGTAAGGCTGTAGATAACGCCATACGGAGAGCCTGCCCAGCAGCCATACGGCAACCGGGAAGCGTGGTCAGCCCTTCCTGCCGATCTACCGCTGTCAAGGTCACTGCCACATCTTCCACAGGAAATCCCGAAAGCTCACCACATTGCAAGGCATCATTCACACCCTCGACAGCTGCTTCTAAAAATGCCTTGGGAAGAATTTTGCGAGCCAACGTTGCATCGGACGGCAAAAAATCTCCTATAACAACACGGTTACCATGCCCCCTGGGCAGAGGTTCTACCTGCACGCGTACATGCCCCTGATGATGTTCCTTACCAAGATCGCGGTCAAATGTTACCTCAGCTGCAGCCTCCTTGCAGATTGTCTCTCTCAACACTACCTGAGGGTTGCCAGTACGTGGAGATATGCCATATTCGCGGCGTATGCGCTCCTGTAGCACATCCAGATGCAGTTCGCCCATGCCAGAAATCGTGCGCGCACCTGTATCTTCATCTATGTGTACATGGAGCGTGGGATCTTCCTCCGTATAGCGCTTTAACGCATCATCAAGGACCTTGCCTTCATCTGCATTGCGCGGTTCAAGTGCAAGCGTGATTACAGGATCATAGGTGGCAATGCGTTCAAATGTTAACTGTCGCGCATTATGCGCATAGGTATCTCCTGTTTGGGCCGAGCGTAATCCCAGAACTGCCACTATGTCTCCGGCATATGCCTCGGCAATCTGTTCTCGGCGATCTGCATGCAGGCGACAGATACGGCCCAGGCGATCGTCTGCATTGCGGGCAGTGTTATGCAAGATATCCCCTTCATGAATACACCCTGCATACAAGCGCAAGAAAGCCAACTTGCGTCCATTCTCTATAAGCACCTTGAAGACAAGGGCTGCTGCAGGAGCATGCGCATCAGCAGCAACAACCAGTTCGTTGCCATTGGCATCACGGCACCTCGCAGGTTGCACGTCAGCTGGCGAAGGCAGCCAGTCACAAACGGCATCCAGCACCGGCTGCACACCAATATTGCGCAGCGCTGAACCGCACAGGACAGGTGTAAAAGTACGTGCCAGTGTGACACGGCGCAGGGCGGCTTTGATGTCTTCGGTGCTGAAACGCTCCTCAAGATAAAGCTCCACGAAAGTATCGTCAGCCTCCGCCAGTTTTTCCAGTAGCAGTTCCCGCCATGGCGCCGCCAAGGCTGATTCTTCATCCGTAAATGACGTACGATATACCGACTGCCCTAAATCATCCTCACCGAAGATAAGTTTTTCTTTGTTGATGAGGTCCAGCACACCATGAAAATCTGCCCCGTGTCCCAACGGGAGAGTTACGGCTACGGCATTGGTTTGCAGTCTGGTGCGCATGGCATTGATAACAGCTTCGAAATCCGCACCAGGCCTATCCATCTTGTTGACAAAGGCAATCTTTGGCACACCGAATTCCTCGGACTGTCGCCATACGGTTTCGGACTGCGGTTCTACACCGCCCACGGCGCAGAATACTCCTATTGCTCCATCAAGCACGCGTAAGGCACGTTCCACCTCGATGGTAAAATCCACATGCCCTGGAGTATCCACTAAATTTATATCATAATCCCGCCAAACACATGTGGTACAGGCCGACATGATGGTTATGCCGCGCTCCTGTTCTTCCGGCATGTAATCCATAGTTGCCGCGCCATCATGCACTTCACCCATACGGTGGATTTTTCGACTGTAGAAAAGCATACGCTCCGAAAGCGTAGTTTTGCCAGCATCAATATGGGCGATGATGCCAATATTTCGTATACGTTTAAGTGCTTTTGGGGACATGACACCGACCCCTGAAAAATGGTTTCGTTAAAAGGAGTAAAATTATTGGCGTTGATCTTGCGGAGAAATGACAGTGCATGCCAGACAGAAAACGGCAGCTAAACCTTAAAGTCACCTTTCGGGACAGGCAGAATTCATAAACGGCCGACGTGAATTATCATGTCAACCGTCTAAGCGAGCATGTATTCTGGGTGTGTTTGCGCACACCCAGAATACACCTTATGCTTCTTTGATTATATCGGCATCAGGGGCGTTTTTTCGTACACTTTCAATGCCCTTCAAACACGAAGATTTTTGCTTGTAACCTTCGGAAACTGCAATGATCTCTCCATTACGGGCTTTAAGACGGAATCGAAATTCCCCTGCCTTATCTTTATACACCTCAAACTTTGGATTGGTGACAGGTACAATACCTTCAATTGTCTGATCTTCGAGTTTGGCCTCAACAGCATTGGTTTTAACACTTGCGATGCCATTATTGCAGGCCGCTTCCGAAGTATACGTTTCAGAGGTGGCAATTATTTCTCCGTTGCCAGCCTTAAGATTAAACATAGGACCTTTCTTGGACTGCTTGATGACGAATTTGCCCATGGCGGTAGCTCCTGAAAAAGATTTGATAACTCGACTGTTACAGATGGTCCAACTTTGTCAAGGTAAAATTATGTGTATACAGATAATTCCGGAGCACACTGTGCCGGCTACAGCACACCAAACGCAGTAGTTTGAACATGAAATGACGATGGTGTGAGTCCAGGATGCAGCCAGAAACCTTCACAGCCCGGGGTAAGGAGCAGAGGAGGGGCAGACGCCCCCTCCATACAGACTGCGTACGCTTTTTTAGGGCTCAAATATACGGCATCGGCTTTTTCAGGCATGACTTTTTGCCGGATAGAAGCATAAGCTTCGGCCTGTGCAAATGATATTGCCGTGCTATCAAACAAGTTTGGCTCTGGCATTGCCAGCAAAGGCATGCGGCGTTCTTCAAAGCAGAGCATGCCTTGTGCGCGGAATGTATCGGCAATCATATCCAGTTCACCTGTATGCAGCAGTACAAGTCGACCTGGCGCAGGAACCATTGTTGCAAGTAATGCATCCAATTGTGCAGCATTCAGTACAAAAATATCTTCCACGCCGGAAAGTTCAAGGCTGACGAGGGCTTCCTTGGTTGGTGTGCCCCCAACGCAAACGGCACCCACCAAGGGAACTCCCCCCAACTGTGCCGCCACACATGCTGCAGCAAGGCGAGCCGCAGCAGCATAGCGGGCTGTAAATGCCACGATTGCCCATGGAACAGACCGCATATGGGTTGCACGCCAAAAACCAAGATGATGATTGCGCACCGTCTCACAACGTGTTTCCGTTACTTCACCAAAGTACATATGCGCAAGGGCAAGCCCTGTCTTGATGACGGCGCGTAGCTGAGGAACAATAGACTCATAGGCAGAGGCAATCTGATTGTCATCAGGACGATAAGCCTCGGTCCATTCCGGCCAGTGTGCCGGGCAGCCGGGCATACATTCAGTACCACACATATCATGTTTCGAGCTATGAAGGAATGATGCTTCCGCCTCAGGTAACATTGCATTCAACCCTGAGCCAACCAGTTATGCAATTCCTGCAGTTGACATGTGACAGATTTCGGCCCGGTGCCCCCGAATGTTTCTCGCCTTCGAACGGCAGCAGCGTAGTCCAACACCGCATAGACATCAGCATCAATATGCGCAGAGATCGCCTGCAATTCTTTAAGGCTAAGATCTTCCAACCCTTTGTTTGCGCCCTCAGCAACAGCCACAGCGCGTCCGGTAACATGATGCGCCTCGCGGAAGGGTAGCCCCTTGCCTACCAGATAGTCGGCAAGTTCCGTGGCATTGCAGAAACCTGCTTTGCAGGCATTGCGCATACGCTCGGTACAAAACGTCAGTTCCCCAACCATGCCTGCCATAAGTTCAAGGGAAGATTCAACAGTGCGCGTGGAATCCAGAAAGCTTTCTTTGTCTTCCTGCATGTCACGGTTATAGGCCAGGGGCAGGCCCTTCATCACCGTCAAAAGGCCTGTGAGTGCGCCGTATACACGGCCAGTTTTACCGCGCATGAGCTCGGCCACATCTGGATTCTTTTTTTGTGGCATAATGGATGAGCCTGTAGAATAGCCATCTGGCAACCGTACAAAACCAAAGGCCGGGTTTGCCCAGAGAATGATTTCCTCACAGAGACGTGAGAGATGCATCATGATAATTGCGCCATCAAACAGCGCTTCAAGAACAAAATCACGATCAGATACGGCATCCATGGAGTTGTTGTACACGTGGGCAAAACCCACCTCGTCGGCAACCGACTGCGGATCAAGTGGGTATGTAGTACCGGCCAAGGCAGCCGCGCCCAGTGGAGAGACCCGAACGCGTTTGCACGTATCCTCCACACGCAGGGAGTCGCGACGGAACATCCAGCAATAGGCGAGCAGATGGTGTGCCAGACTGACTGGCTGGGCTGGCTGCAAATGTGTGCAGCCAGGTAAAATAGTTTCCCTGTGTTCTTCCGCTCGATGTAGAAGCGCAGTACAAAGTGCCGCCAGTTTTTTTTGCCATACAGCCATATGGTCAGCAACAAAGAGGCGGAAAGTAAGGCCAACCTGATCATTGCGGCTGCGGCCAGTATGTAATTTTTTTCCTGTATCGCCAACCAGCTCTGTCAGCCGTGCTTCAATGTTCATATGCACGTCTTCCAGTTCTGCTTTCCACACAAAAGTATTGGCGTCAATTTCAGAACGTACCTGCTCAAGACCGTTTACAAGTATGTCAGCTTCTTCACTGCTGATCACACCCTGGCGACCAAGCATTCGTGCATGAGCCTGGGAAGCACGGATATCCTGTGCATAGAGTGCACGGTCAAAGGTTTGCGAATCTGTATAGCACGCTACAGCTTCTTTGGGACCTTCAGAAAAACGTCCGCCCCAGCTTTGGTTCGTGTTCATCGCTCTCCCGTATTTGAAAAGCTATTTCCCAAGTTTCTTCTGCACGGCAGCATGCAGACGCAGACGCAAGCTGTTGAGACGAATAAAGCCTGCCGCATCCTTATGGTCATAGTCACCGCCTTCAAATGTCGCCAGATCTTCTGAAAAGAGGGAATAGGGGGATGTGCGGGCTAGAGGCCATACCCCGCCCTTGTAGAGCTTAGCATGCACTGTGCCCGTGACAGTTTCCTGTGATGCATCCATGAATGCCTGCATGGCCCGACGTTCCGGAGAGTACCAAAAGCCGTTGTATACGCACTGTGAATAACGCACGGCTAGCATGTCGCGGATGCCCAGAAGTTCGCGATCCATGCAGATGCCTTCCAGATCACGGTGCAGGGCGAAAAGCAGGGTGCCTGCCGGATTCTCATACACTCCGCGACATTTCATGCCAACAAAACGATTTTCAACCATGTCGTCACGGCCTATGCCATTACGGCCGGCCATGTCTGCCATGGTTTTGATAATTGCAGCGGGGGAGAGGGATTCACCGTTAACAGCTACGGGATTGCCATGCACAAAGTCAACACGAATAATTTCAGGGGTATCCGGAGCCTGCTCTACGGGCACGCATCGCTCATGGCACGAAGCATCAGGAGTATTGCCGGGGTCTTCCAGCTCGCTGCCTTCAAAACTTGTGTGCAGCATGTTGGCGTCCATACTGTAACGCTTGGCACCACTGGAAATAGGAATGCCATGCTTTGCTGCAAAAGCAGTGAGAGCCGTACGCGACATAAGCTCCCATTCACGCCAGGGGGCAATCACCTTGATGTCTGGTGCCAGGGCTGCCACAGAAAGTTCAAACCGAACCTGGTCATTGCCCTTGCCTGTAGCGCCATGGGCAACAGCATCCGCACCTTCCTTACGTGCAATGTCTACAAGAGCCTTGGCGATGAGAGGACGGGCAATAGAGGTGCCTAACAGATAGCGGCCTTCGTAACGTGCTGCCCCGCGCATCATTGGGAAAACAAAATCACGTGCCATCTCTTCACGCAGGTCAAGCACAAAGGCTTTTGAAGCACCGGTCTTCAGTGCTTTTTCTTCCACACCTGACAGATCTTCCGGCTGCCCAAGGTCGGCAGTAAGAGTTATAACCTCACAGTGATAGGTTTCCAAAAGCCATTTGAGTATGACGGATGTATCCAAGCCGCCAGAATAGGCGAGCACAACTTTTTTTACTTGCTGCATATGATTGCCCCTTCTTAAATCTAAGATTGTAATTATTGACTAAAAACGTATGAGAGGCAAGCATTTTATGACTGACAATCAACCTGTAACAGGCGTCAAGGTGCGCTGCTTATTGCCCCTGATGGCAAAGAAAACGATTTTTTTTGACAGGTGGCAGAAGATTGTAGCGAAACTAAAATCTCGCTTGCCCTTGGCTTTTCCTGCAGGTATTCTGCCTTTCATGGGGGCAATTCTCTTCACACGTCAAGGCTCTGCTTGTTGCTGTGCAACATGGTCAGGGCGAGGTTTGCAACGAAAGGGATTTGTAGAGAGCAGTGCCTCGTATCGGGAAGGCAGGGTAGTTTTGGGCATTCTGAACAGTTAAGGAGAAAGCGGATGAAGACGTATGAGATGTTCATCAATGGCGAATTTATCCCCAATGGCAACCGTGAGATGATTACTGTCCTCAATCCGGCAACGGAGGAAATCATTTCACAGGTGCCCAAAGCAACCGAGGCAGATGTGCATCAGGCCGTTGATGCAGCATATGAGGCGCAAAAATCCTGGGCTGAAATACCACCAATCAAACGGGCAGAATATCTTATGGAGCTTTCAGACCTGGTACGAAAGAATCTTGCCCTCTTTGCCAAGGTGAACTCTGAGGAAGTGGGAAAAACCATGGCACAATCGGAAGCCGAGGCGGGATTTCTACCAGATTATATCCGCTATTTTGCTGCTATGGCGCGCCATATTAAGGGAGAAATCATTCCCAGTGACAGACCGAATGAAAATATTTTTCTCTACAAGATGCCCATTGGCGTTGTAGCCGGCATCATGCCGTGGAATTTCCCGCTCTTTCTCATTGGCCGTAAGGTTGCCCCAGCGCTTATCGCTGGAGATACAGTTGTTCTGAAACCTTCCAGTGATACGCCCAACGGTTGCTATGAATTTGCGAAACTTGTTGCTCAAAGCTCTTTGCCCAAGGGCGTCATCAATGTGGTCTCCGGTTCAGGCCAGGTTGTGGGACAGGCACTTGCCTCCAACCCAAAGGTACATCTTGTGAGCATGACGGGCAGTGTGGCAGCCGGTGAGAAGATTATGGCTGCTGCGGCCAAGAACATCACCAAGGTATCACTCGAACTCGGGGGCAAGGCTCCCGTTATTGTGATGGACGATTGCCAGCTCGACAAGACAGTGGAATGGGTCTGGCAGTCACGCATTGTCAATGGCGGTCAGGCCTGCAACTGCGCAGAGCGTGTCTACGTGCAGGACGGTATCGCAGAAGAATTTACAGACAGAATCATCAAGCGTATGAAGGCCACCCGTTTTGGCAATCCCGCCAAGGATCCGGAGAAGAAGCTGGATATGGGCTCTATGATCAACAAGACCCATGTGGAAAATATTGATGCCATGGTAAAGGAGGCCATAGGGGAAGGCGCGAAGGTTGCCTGCGGTGGCAAACCTGCCACAGTTGACGGCAAGGGCTTTTATTATGAGCCGACAGTGCTGACGCACTGCAAGCACTCCATGCAGATATTCCATAAGGAGATATTTGGTCCCGTATTGCCTATCACCACGTTCAAAACGCTTGATGAGGCCATCGAGTATGCCAATGATTGCGAATTTGGACTCACATCATCCATCTACACCACAAATACCGATACCATGCTCAAGGCGTTGAACAGGATTCATTTTGGCGAAACATACGTTAATCGAGAGCACTTTGAAGCCTACCAGGGATTCCACCAGGGAGTGCGTAAGTCTGGCATTGGCGGCGACGATGGAGAGCGCGGGCTTGAGGAGTTCCTGGAAACCCACATCTGCTACGTTGATTATGACCAGAATAAGCAGTAGCCGTATGCCCTGCTTGATGTACACAATGAACAACAGGCTTTTATGATCCTCTTTTACAGATAATCTGCAATAATTGTTACATGGTACCCGATGCTTTGGTAGGGCAGAGCATCGGGTACATTGCAGCCCCCCTGACTAACGTCCTGTTTGGACGGAGAGGGGAGCGTTTGCAAGACCGTAAGGTCGACGATGTTCTGCTTGTTGCAGCCTGCTCCTTTTTCGGGCGCTATGGCAACGCCCGCAGCCTGTGATAACGATGGCGCAGTTCCATCTTTTTTGAACAGAGGGGTCTACTATGCAAAAAATTGTTTCCATTGATGGCATGATGTGCAATCACTGCGCGGGTGCTGTGGAAAAGGCACTTACCGCCCTTGAAGGCGTGTCTCGTGTAGCTGTGAACTTGGAGGCCAAACAGGCCGTCGTTACTTGCGTAGATGCTGTGACAGAGGATTGTCTGCGTGACGCGGTAACCAAGGCAGGGTATACGGTTGTAGCAATAAGGTAACTTTTTAGCCTTGGGTAGTCATGGATGTTCAACGTTGTTCACACGTAACTGTGCACCAACCGGGAGGATTCTTTGCCTTTCGGAAAGGATGTACACTGCAGGGAAGAACATTCCTGGCAACGTCCATGGCGGCAACACTATAGGCCTGAACTGGCCGTCAGCATCGACCAGTTCGGGCCTGTTATCATATCTTCCTGTTTCTCAAAAGAACAAGCCGAAATATTCAGTTAGTATTTCGGATGGGTGTAAACGTGGAAGTTCCATTTCTTTTCGGGAGCGAACTTCTGCAGACGCCAGTCGCATGCACGGGCGTGGCCTTCCATGCCTTCCACGCGTGACAGGCGGGACGCGTATTCGCTGATTTTCAGGCAAGCCTCCACGGATGTCGGCTCCTGATAGGTCATGATCTTCAGATACTTATGCACGTTCAGGCCGCCTGTGAAATGCGCTGCCTTCTTTGTGGGCAGAATATGGTTCGGGCCAGAACACTTGTCGCCGTGGGGTACGTTGCTGAATTCGCCCATGAACAGAGAGCCGTAGGAACTCAGGTGCTGTAGCCACCATTCAAGATCTTCCGCCTGCACTTCCAGATGTTCGGGGGCGTACTTGTCGCTCACCTCAACAATTTCCTCGCGGTTCTTGCACAGGATGATTTCGCCGAAATCGCGCCAGCCGGCCTCGGGCGTCTTGGGGTCGGGCATATCGGCTATCAGCTTCGGCATCAATTCCAGAACCTTCTCGCCCAGCTCGCGAGAATCGGTGAACAGCCACACCGGTGAATTCGGCCCATGTTCGCCCTGAGAGAGCATGTCTATGGCCACGGTCATCGGATCGGC
>CAJOMG010000005.1:0-1123 GCA_905235595.1 uncultured Desulfovibrio sp.
CATGTACTGCATCCGATTCGAAGCAAAAAAGCCTTGACGCGGGGGCCGGGTCTAGACATGTCCGGTTAAGCAACACAGTTTAACAAGCTGAAATAATATGGATTTTGCTTTTCTCGTTGTCGCTGATGCAGCAACTCTTCTAAGGAAACGGTACCGAACAGGTTGAGCTGTAGTATTTCTAAAATCTGTTGCACCGACAGCCCGATTCGACTGAGAAATTTTTGATAGGCAAGCAGAAGATAGACCGTCAGCGCGGTATAGAGCTGGATCATCACTGCGTTTTCAGAGTTGCCAACGAAGTGTTTGATACGAAGATAGAGGTGCTCCCTCAAATTTGGATAAGTATGATAGCTTGAACTTATCGCAAGGAGGAGAGTAAAATGGCAAAGCGCAGGAATCATGCTCCGGCCTTCAAAGCCAAGGTCGCACTGGCAGCGTTGAGTGGCAATAAAACCATTGCCGAGTTAAGCACTGAGTACGGAGTACACCAGACACAGATCAACCGGTGGGTAAAGTAACTAAAGGATGGTGCCATCGGCATTTTTTCTGGAGAATGTCTGAGTGAGGAACGCCGTAAGGAAAAAGACATTGCTAAACTTCATGAGAAGATCGGGCAGCTCATCATAGAACGAGATTTTTTTTAGCCGAAGCCTGGGGGAAACGGTGAGCATCTCCCGCAGGCAGGCCATGGTGCGCCGAGGCTATGGCAAGCTCAGCATTGTACGACAATGTCATCTTCTTCAGATTTCTCGTTCAGGGGTATATTATACGCCCCGCGGGGAATCAGCAGAGGATCTGGCATTGATGCGGGCAATAGACCGCACGTTTACAGAATGGCCTTTCATGGGAGTCAGGCAGATGCGGAACTACCTGTGCCTGAACGGATTTCCATGGATGGCCGTAGACGTTGGCGAGACAATGTTATGGTTGAAAGGCTCTGGCGTTCGTTGAAGTACGAGTGTGTATACCTGCATGCCTTCGAAAATAGCACAGAAGCCCGTCAGCGTATCAGTCAATGGATCGTCTTCTACAATGAACGCCGTCCTCATAGCCGCCATGGGGGGCTGACGCCAGATATGGCGTATGGAGGTCAGTTGGCAAAGGCTGCATGAGAAGATGTGGC